>CAYPVA010000225.1:0-3001 GCA_964414045.1 uncultured Lishizhenia sp.
TGTCGGTGAGTAATTTTGATCCGCTGTAAACGAGGTCTTTTGGCAATGAACTATCAAATGTTTCAGGGAATTCGTCAGCTAATGAATGGTGAAAGACATCGTGTCGGGCGCTCGTGAGGCCATTACTGCCCATTCCGCCATTGTAGCTGCTTTCGTAGCTCGCTTGTCCAAACGAAGCCAAACCGACAATAACATCGCCAGGGCGAATTTTGTCATTTGAAATGACCTTGGAGCGCTCCATGCGACAAACAACCGTTGAATCAACAATAATAGTACGTACGAGGTCGCCGACATCTGCGGTTTCTCCACCTGTTGAATGGATGTCTATGCCGAAAGAACGCAATTCTGCTAATAGTTCTTCAGTGCCGTTAATGATAGCCGACAGCACTTCACCAGGAATGAGTAATTTATTGCGCCCAATGGTACTCGAGACTAAAATAGGGCCTGTGGCACCTACACACAATAAATCGTCGATGTTCATGATAAGTGCATCTTGTGCAATACCGCGCCATACGGAAAGGTCACCCGTTTTTTTCCAGTAGGCATAAGCCAAAGATGATTTGGTTCCGGCGCCGTCTGCGTGCATCACGATGCAATAATTCGGGTCATTAGTGAGGTAGTCAGGGACTACTTTACAAAATGCTTGTGGAAATAAGCCTTTATCGAGTTTAGCGATGGCGTTGTGGACATCTTCTTTGCCGGCAGATACGCCGCGCTGTTGGTAACGGTTGTCAGACATAAAATGCTTTGTGCAAAGTTAGTGTTCTTCTGCTAAATTGTTTGATCCTTCGTTCAGATCGTCAAGTATTTTTTGAACATCAGCCTCGGTTTCTGTGAGTACAGCACGGCAGGCGGCAACTAATTCGGTGGCTCTTTTGACCTGAGCCCCGAGTTGGTCAACTTCAATTTGACCGCTTTCCATTTCTCGGACTAAGCGCTGTAGTTCGGCGAATGCTTCTGTATATTTCATGTTTATTTGAATCCGCGGCGTTTTTTAATGGCTTCGTAAGCATCTTGAATGCGCTGAAATTTCTCTTGAGCACCTTTCAAGTATTCTTCACCCATGTGGGCCACCTTATCTGGGTGATGCGTAACTGCCATTTTGCGATATGCTTTCTTTACTTCTTCGTCCGTGGCGCTTTCTTCAATGCCCAGGATTTTGTAATCGGAGTCAACGTTGCGGTAGAACATATTGCGCAGACTTTCGAACTCGACGGCAGGAATGCCGAGCATTGTGGCAATTCTGGAAATCACGTTGAGTTCAGCTGTTCCTACATCACCATCTGCCTTAGCAATACCAAAGAGGTAATGTACTAGCTGCGTGCGCACCTCTGGGGTCATGCGGTTACGGATGTCGTGGCAAATTTCTTGCAAGGGAATACTTGGCGCGTCAAGGAATT
The DNA here is from genome assembly GCA_964414045.1 of uncultured Lishizhenia sp. Taxonomy (GTDB): domain Bacteria; phylum Bacteroidota; class Bacteroidia; order Flavobacteriales_D; family Crocinitomicaceae; genus UBA952. The sequence continues at coordinate 1,401 of CAYPVA010000225.1, forward strand.
GCTTGAGCGTTTGCAAGTGAGTGGCGTTGAACTGACGGCCAAATTGTGCTGAAAAGAAACTCTTGACGTAGTCGAGTTCAATGCGCAATACTTTGCCGTCAGCTTTCATGACTGCAGCAGAAAGCGCCATGAGCATGGTAGGGAGGTCGTACTTGGAACTTTGCCTGCGGTAAAATTCAAATGGATCTTGAGCCGTGCCCTGACCGTTAGTTTGGCCACCTCTGGCCCCTTGTTGGTATTGATCGATCAATGAACCGATGGCAAAACCTAAAATAGCCAAGCCAATCTTACGAGTTAAAATAAGGGCGCCAATGCCCAAAATCCATTTGTACAAAATCTGAAATTTAAAGCGTCTTCAAAGCTACACAATTAAGCAATATGTTCGATGTTTCGTTGAATGAAGGCATCGAGCGCCGCCCCTTTTAAAAGACCTTGTGCCAACATGGCGAGGTCAACGAGTTGCTTGACGCTTTGTTCTTGTGCTTCGGATTCTTTTTGCAATAGTTTGCCCACCGTTGGGTGGTTCGCATTGACCGTCAGGTTGAACATTTCAGGGAAGGCGCCATAAAATCCTCCGCCTCCACCTAATTTTTGCTGTTCCATCATTCGTCGAATAAATTCTGGTTGCGTAATGATGATCGGCGCTTCTTGCTCGCTCATGCTCTCGAATTGTACCGTAAATTTCTCTTTGTTGATTTGCGCTTCAAAAACAGGCTTGAGTTTTTCTTCCTCTTCTTTGCTCAATTTTGATGGCAATTCTTCCGTTTTCTGAATGAGTTTGTCTAGGCTATCGGCATCTACGCGCGCAAAGCTGATTTGCTCATTGGTTTGTTCGAGTTTAGAAATCCAATGTGGCGCTAATGGGCCATCTAAAACTAAAACACTGTAGCCGCGGTCTTTGGCTTTTTTAACAAAGGCATATTGCTCTTCGGCATCATTGGTATAGAGCAATACGGTTTTGTTGTCTTTATTGGTTTGCAGGACTTTGACGTGCTCAATATATTCATTGAGTGTGTAAAATTTGTCATCGGTAGTTTTGAAAAGGCTGAAATCTTTGGCTTTTTCTGCAAATTTTTCCTCGGACAACATACCATATTGCACAAATACTTGAAGATCTGGCCATTTTACTTCAAAATCGGCGCGATCTTTCTTGAACATCTCTGCAAGTTTGTCCGCTACTTTTTTAGTAATGTGGGCTGAAATCTTCTTGACATTGCCATCGCTTTGTAAATAAGAACGTGAAACGTTCAATGGAATATCGGGTGAATCAATGACTCCATGAAGTAGTGTTAGAAACTCTGGTACGATTTCAGCAACACTATCGGTGATAAAAACTTGGTTGCTGTATAGGTTAATTTTGTTGCGTTGTACCTCTACATTTTCCTTGATTTTTGGAAAATATAGGATGCCTGTTAGGTTGAACGGATAATCTACGTTGAGGTGAATGTGAAAGAGCGGTTGCTCAAAAGTCATGGGATAAAGCTCGCGGTAGAATTGATCGTAGTCTTCTTGTTTGAGATCTACTGGTGCTTTAGTCCAGGCAGGACTTGGGTTATTGATTTGATTTGGAACTTCAATAGCCACTCTTTTGACATTTCCTT
>CAYPVA010000226.1:0-3000 GCA_964414045.1 uncultured Lishizhenia sp.
GGGACTCCGCCAGCTATACTTAAATCTACTCCGCCGTTCGGTAAACCGAAACATAAAGATGCTGTTGGATAAAGTGTCATGGACATTGCGCTGAAAGGTTGGGTCACGGCTGCAGAATAAGTTGCGCCACAACCGTTTGCATCCGCAATTGAAACAGCATACATGCCCGCTCCAAGGTTATAGACATCCTCGGTATTTGCCGTAAACCCACCTGGACCTGTCCAGGTAAAATTATACGGGGTTGTACCACCTGTAACAGCCAAAGTAACAGCACCTGTTGTATCACCATGACAAAGTACAGGAATGATGGTTGGTACGTAAGCTAAAGCTGCAGCCGGCTGCACAATATTATAAGTTTGTTGCAATACGCAACCTGCATTATCGGTAACTGAAACACTATATGTTCCGGCAGTTAGATTGGAAAGGTCTTGAAGTTGAATGTTATTGCTCCAAAGCACAACATAGCCAGGTGAGCCACCTGTAATTGTGAGGTCAACTGCGCCATTTGCCCCTCCAAAACATGAAACTTGTTGCACTTGAGCTGCAATATTGAGCCCGTTAACTGGATTATTGATAACCGCAACCACGGTATCTTTACAATTATTGGCATCTGTTACTATCAACGTATAGGATCCTAAAGGCAAGCCTGAAATATCCTCAGTTGTCGCTGTAAATGAATTTGGTCCCGACCAAGAATAAGTATAACCAGGAGTGCCACCTGAGACAGATGCATTGACAGAGCCAGTACTGTATCCAACACACAACAAATCAATGTTTGTTTCAGTAGCATTGACGGCCGAAGCTGGTTGGGTAATTGAAACGCTATTTGTTGTTGTACAGTTGTTCACATCTGTTACCACAACAGTATAAGTGCCGATTGATAAGGCACCAATATCTTGGGTTTGGCCTCCATTGGACCATACATAACTAAATGGTGCAGACCCTCCATTAACCGTCAAATTTATAAATCCTGTTGACCCACCAAAACAGGCCACATTGGTCTGGACGTATGTAGATGTAAGCGGTGCATACAATTCAGCAACTGCTACATTAATGGTACTCGGACACAAATTAGCATCTGTAATTGTGACCGTGTAAGAACCCGCTGCAATAGCTGTAGCATCTTGAGTTGTAAGACCATTTGACCACAAATATGTATATGGAGCCGTTCCACCATTTACGGTAATGTCAACTGTTCCTGTTGCTGTACCAGCACAAACAATATCAGTGTGGATTTCGCTTGCCGTAAGTGCAGAAACTGGTTGGGTAACTGTAAAAGTTTGATTCGCAACACAGTTATTGGCATCAAGAACCTGAACAGTATATGTTCCGGCAGTAACTCCTGAAATATCTTGAGTGGTAGCGTTATTAGACCAATTGTAGGTATACGCTCCTGTACCTCCTGTTGGGCTCAAATCAATAGCACCATTTGAAGAACCAAAACATTGTGCATTGGTAATTTGCGCCGTAAGCGTTATCGGACTTGGGGCCAAGGCAATATTGATATTTGAAAGCGTTACTTGACATCCCTTATTATCTGTAACAGTAACATTATAGTTGCCCGCTACAAGATTGGTAACATCTTGTGTTGTAGCAGTAAATCCATTTGGGCCAGTCCAGGCATAGACATAAGGAGTGGTACCACCTGACGGAGATAAATCTATGCTACCCGTACCGCCTGCACATAAAATATTGATGTGAGTTTGAGTTGCAGCCAATGGATTTGGTTGAGTAACCGTATAAGTATAATTATTTCCAGAATTACAACCCAAGTTATCTGTAAGCACCAATGAATAAGTTCCAGCCGCTAAACCAGCAATATCTTCTTGAGTTGAGACATAGCTATTAGGGCCTGACCACGCAAAAGTGTAAGGTATTGCCCCACCTGTTGCGGTTAATGCAATTGCACCGTTACTTAAACCGTTACAACTGACATTTGTGATGGTCTGGCCGACCATAATTTGACTATTCTGATTGATTGTTTTGTTGTGTTGTAATGCGCAACCATTGGCGTCAGTGATGGTTAGAACATAGTTTCCAGACGGGACCCCACTGATATCTTGGGTGAGCTGACCACTATTCCAAGCATAACTATAAGCCTGAGTTCCGCCTGTAACGGTTACATCGATGGCCCCGGTACTCTGACCAAAACAGTTGACATGAGTAACCACACTTGTTGCGGCTAATTGATTTGGCTGGGTAATCGTCACGCTGATTTGCTCTTGGCAATTTTGCGCATCTGTTACAGTCAAAGTATATATACCGGCATCGAGGTTAATTAAGTTTTGATTGTTCGAATTATTATTCCAGAGATAAGTATAAGGAGTTGTACCACCGGTTGGCGTTGTATTGATTGTTCCATTAAATTGACCAAAGCAAAGCACATTTGTCTGTGTGGAGGTGATTTGTAAATCTTGCGGTTGCGTGACGGGATAAGAACCTGAAATTTTACAACCCACTGCATCTGTGACAGTTACATTATAGGTTCCCGCCACAACATTCGTAATATCTTCAGTGGTGGCTAAGTTTGACCATAAAAAAGTATAAGGGAATGTGCCGTCAGCAGGTACCAAATTGACACTACCGTTACTTAGGCCAAAACAAGATACATTCGTAGTGACGTCGTCAAGACTCATAACCTGTGGAGATTGTAAGACCACTGTAACTTGATCAAAACAGTTGTTTCCTCCATAGACAACACACGTGTAGGACCCATCGACCAAACCCGTTAAATTTTGGCTTGTACTCGAAAATCCATTTGGACCGCTCCAAGTATATGAAAAGGGGGCAATACCACCAGTAACCGTTAAATTAATCGTGCCGTTTGCTTGTCCGGAACAAGTGCTTAATGTACTCGTGTAGGTTGTCGTATGGCATTGTGCAAAAGCAGCAGTTGCCCCTACTAAAGTAAGGGCAACTAGGCTTAATTGTTTTAAAAATTTAATCATTATCTCAGTACGTTAACATGCCCAGCTAAAGTGCGGGTAACAGATTTATTAT
>CAYPVA010000227.1:0-2998 GCA_964414045.1 uncultured Lishizhenia sp.
CACCGATCAGGTATCGCCAAAAAGACTTTTCCTTTGGTGCAAAATTGATGGGATTGCCCTGGTAATCCTTCCAATTAAATTTCTTAATCAAAGCAATTCCAATAACGCCTAAAACAACGGCAGTACCAATAATACCATACATATGAAAATTCTGAAATCTGAACATTTCCTGAATGCGGTACCAACTTAGTGCCTGGGATTTTGCCATCACAATACCAAATAAGATCCCAACAATTAAAAACTTGATAAACTTCATAATTAAAAGATTAAAGGGAAAATAACGTGAGTCATGAGTAATCCACCGATAAAGAAGCCAATAACAGCAATCAAAGATGGAAGCTGAAGATTAGAGATTCCAGAAATAGCGTGCCCTGAGGTACATCCCCCGGCGTAACGAGAGCCAAACCCAACGAGTAAGCCTCCGATTGCCAAAACTGCAAAACCTTTCAGAGTGAATATGGCTTCCCAGCTGAATAACTCAGCAGGTTGAACTTCTTTTGCTTGAGAAAATCCGAGTTCAGACAAGGACTTTGAAGTGCTTTCGGCAATTTGAAATGTCGAACCATCATTTAAAAATTGATTGGCCACGAAGCCACCGATAATAGCCCCTGACAAGAAAACCAAATTCCAAATCTGAGAGCGCCAATCAAAATCGAAGAATTTTACACGTTTACCTGCGCCCGCTATACTACAGAGCGTTCGAAGATTGGATGAAAAACCAAAACTTTTTCCGAAGAAAATCATTGAGAACATGACAGTGGAAATGATAATTCCTGAAAACCACCATGGCCATGGTTTCATAATAAATTCGAGCATAGTTATGGGTTTAGATAGGGTTTAGAAAGAAATAGTTGATTCAAATTATAGATGAAAAGTTAAAATTGGTTTATACATATGGTTGACCAATTTTTCAGTAGCACTTTTGTGGAAAATCCCACCTTTTGCATGCGTGCCAATTAAAAGCAGATCCACACTTTTCATTTGATCAAAATGTAATACGCCTTGTTCAACATCTTTTTCAAGCAGGACATGTTTCCGAACATTTTCTAATTCATGTGATTTTGTAAATTGCTCCATTGCTTCGAGGACCTGTTGTTTGTTATTGTCAGATTTCAAGAATTCTAACAAATGTACCCGACTAGCAAAAGCTTGGATTATGGCTAAAGATGCTTTCGGTAACGACAATGTCTCTTTATCGAATTGATGGACTAATAATATTTCTTGGGGTTCCCAGTCACTTCTATCGCACATTAAGGATAATACCGGCACATTGGACTGCCTTACAGCGTGTTGTGTTTTACTACCGGCAAGTTTTTCAACCCAACCATCCACACCTTTTGTTCCCATCACAACAAGGTCAAAATTTTGATCTTCAGCATAGGTACTGATGGCATCAACGGTAGGACCAACAAGTATATGATGTCCGGCAAAATCACCTTCTATTGCTTTTAATTTTTGTAGTGCGATGTCACGCTGAACCATGATATAACCTGGGTCAATTTCACCACAAGTAATGATATTTCCGTCTGGTAAAATACTTACCGTTTCAGGAAATGGCAATACATGAGCTAAATGAATTTCTATAGCTACTTTTTTCGCTAATTGCTGCAATAAAATTTGAGCGTAGGCGGCTTGTACCGAAAAATTAGTCGGGAGTAAAACCTTGAGTAGTGTTGCCATAGTGAAAAAGGATTTAGCGCGTCAGCAAAAACTTATAATTTCATTACTTTACTCTGACAAATAAAGTCAGTTCTTGGAATTTCAGTTTTTGAGATCGCACCAAAACCACCATCTATCTCCGTGAAATTACGATAGCCACGCGCTTGTAAAATTGAAGCGGCAATCATGCTGCGGTAACCTCCTGCACAGTGCATAAAAAAGTGTTGGTCAGGCTGAATATCTTTGGTCCAGTCATTGATGTAGGCAAGCGGTTTGCTATAGGCATCTTCAATATGTTCGGCTTCGTATTCACTTTCTTTACGAACATCGATCACCATTGACTTACCTGCTTCAAAGCGATTTGCAAATTCCTCTGCAGAAATACGATCGACTTGATCTATTTCTTTTCCAGCCTCTTTCCAAGCCTCAAAACCACCTTCTAAATAACCCAACACACCATCAAAACCTACGCGACTCAGACGCGTTACAACTTCTTCTTCCATACCTGGTTCTGTCACCAACAGAATTTGTTGCTTGACATCGCCAATAAGAGCGCCTACCCAAGGTGCAAAATCGCCTTTAATGCCAATATTCACGGATTGTGGAATAAATCCTTTATGGAAATCAGCAGCCATACGCGTATCCAGGATCATGGCGCCAGTTGATTCAACTAAAGTTTCAAATGCACCAGGGCTCAATGCTGTTAAAGCTCTGTTTTTGACGTCCTCAAAACGGTCATACCCTTTTTTATTCATAGCTACATTGAAGCCAAAATACGCAGGTGGAGGCAATAAACCATCTGTAACTGCAGTGATGAATGCTTCCTTATTTGGCTGATTCAAGGCGTAGTTCATTTTCTTTTGATTGCCTAATGTGTCAACCGTTTCTTTCATCATGTTTTTGCCGCAAGCAGAACCTGCTCCGTGTGCAGGATAAACAGTGATGTCATCTGCCAACGGCATGATTTTCGACATGAGTGAATCATAGAGTAAGCCCGCTAATTGTTCTTGGGTCATGTCTGCTGCTTTTTGAGCTAGGTCTGGACGGCCTACGTCCCCAAGGAAAAGTGTGTCTCCAGAAAAGATGGCTTCTTCTTTCCCTTCGTCATTGATGAGTAAAAAAGTCGTACTCTCCATGGTATGACCTGGCGTGTGCAAGACTTTGACTTGAATTTTTCCTATGGTGAAAATCTGACCATCTTCAGCAATTATGGCATCAAATTCTGGTTTTGCAGTGGGGCCGTATACAATTGGCGCACCCGTTTGCTGACTCAAATCTAAGTGGCCTGAAACAAAATCAGCATGAAAATGTGTTTCAAAAATATACTTCAACGTTACAC
>CAYPVA010000228.1:0-2996 GCA_964414045.1 uncultured Lishizhenia sp.
AAACATCTAAAACTAAAAAAATGACAAAAACACTCTCATTATTAGCTATCACTGCATTAATTCTAGGGACAGCAACTAGTTGTAAAAAGAAAGGCTGTACAGATCCGAGCGCTGTTAATTTCAGTACTGAAGCCAAAAAAGATGACGGAACTTGTAAATATGCCCCGACTATTACAGTCAACGGAAATAATCCAGAAACAATTAGTGTCGGAAGTGCATTTAATGATGCTGGTGCAACTGCGACTAACACCGATGGTTCGGCCGCTACTGTAACGACTTCTGGAACTGTTGATGCCAATACAAAAGGAACATATACGCTAACCTATACTGCAACCAACGATAACGGTACGGCTACTGCAACAAGAACTGTCAATGTTGTCATCGGCATGGACAACTGGCTCGTAACTTGGAATGTTACTAGTGATTGTGGTACTTCATTTCCACTTGCAGCAGCGCCAATTTTTGCAACAGGAACCGCAGGAACCAACGACCTCCTCATTGACAACATGTTCAATATTGTAGGTGGAACAGCAAATGCAACAGTAAATGGCAGCAATATCAATATCCCAACACAAACCATCGACTTCACATTTGGTCAGGTAACTTTTTCAGGTGTCGGGACAATCAATGACCAAGCCAACACCATCACAATTACCTACACGTATGACAACACGACACCAATTATTGGTGGTAGCGGTACTTGTGTAGCAACTTATACAAAGCAATAACTCAAGCTTCAGAAAGATGAACAAAAGGCCTTTAGGGGCCTTTTGTTATTTTCATTAGTTATTATGTAGCTTCTGTTACAAAGCAAAATAGTCATCGTTATTAACTTTGCCATTATGGGAAAATTCAATGAAATCATTCAGTCACCAACACCAACGTTAGTAGATTTTTATGCAACATGGTGCGGCCCATGCAAATTGATGGCCCCAACGCTTGAGCAATTCAAGCAATTTTATGGTGAAAAAGTAAGAGTACTTAAAATTGATGTCGATAAGAATCCTGCTATTGCCGATCAAATGAAAATACGAGGGGTACCAACATTGATTTTATTTAAAAATGGAAAGTTAATCTGGAGAGAGAGCGGAGCATTTCCATTAAACACACTCAAAGAGAAGGTCGGTAAATATCTTTAACGTAAAATTTAATCTTCAAAAAAAAGGGGGACATTATGTAACCCTTATTTTTTTTTCACGTATTTGCTTTCCTAGGCAGAATCAGCTACTTTTGCCCGAATTTTACACTTAATTAGTAATCTATGAACGTAATTTACATTCCTATCGTCTTGTCACTTGTTGGCTTGCTTTTTATGCTCGTCAAAATGGCATGGGTAAAAAAACAACCAGCCGGTGATGAAAAAATGCAAGGTATTGCCAAAAGCATTAAAGAAGGTGCCATGGCATTCCTTTCTGCTGAATACCGCTTACTTGCCATCTTTGTGGTCATTGCATCTGCAGCACTATTTGGTATATCTACAGTTGTACCTACAACGCACTGGTTAATTGTACCAGCTTTTATTATTGGTGCTATTTTCTCCGCAATTGCTGGAAACATCGGTATGCGTATTGCTACTGACGCCAACGTAAGAACTACTGAAGCTGCAAAAACTTCATTGCCAAACGCACTTAAAGTTTCTTTTGGTGGCGGTACAGTAATGGGTCTAGGTGTAGCGGGTCTTGCTGTTTTAGGTTTGTCGTTGTTTTTCTTTGGTTTTTTAAATTACTTCCTTCAAGGAGGTGATTGGGATTATGATAAAATGACTATGGTTCTCGAAGCCCTTGCTGGTTTCTCTTTAGGTGCTGAGTCGATTGCCTTGTTTGCACGCGTTGGTGGAGGTATCTATACCAAAGCAGCCGATGTTGGTGCTGACTTAGTAGGTAAAGTTGAAGCAGGTATTCCTGAAGATGATCCACGTAACCCTGCTACAATTGCCGATAACGTTGGTGACAACGTTGGTGATGTTGCGGGTATGGGCGCTGACCTTTTTGGTTCATACGTTGCTACCGTTTTGGCATCAATGGTACTTGGTAACTACATCATCAAGGATATGGCTGACAACGGTCAGGCTTTGACAGGTTTCCAAGGTATGGGTCCAATCTTATTGCCAATCATGATTGCAGGTGTTGGGATCATCGCTTCAATCATCGGTACTTTCTTAGTACGCATCTCTTCTAACGACGCGAAAGAAGCTGAAGTGCAAAAAGCATTGAATATTGGTAACATCTCCTCTATTGTTATTTCTGCAATCGCAGGATGGTTTTTAGTAAAATGGATGCTTCCTGAAACAATTCAAATGAATTTCTTTGGTGAAGGCGTTATGGAAATTCCAAGCCGTCACGTATTCTACGCTACATTAGTAGGTCTTTCTGTAGGTTACCTTATTTCTTACTTCACTGAATATTACACTGCACTTGGTAAAAAACCAGTTTTAGGTATTGTTCAAAACTCCTCTACTGGTGCCGCTACCAACATCATTGCTGGTTTGGCTACAGGTATGATTTCTACCTTCTCTTCAGTAATCTTGTTTGCTGCTGCCATTTGGGGTTCATATGCATTGGCCGGATTCTACGGTGTTGCTATTGCTGCATCTGCTATGATGGCAACAACTGCCATGCAATTAGCAATTGACGCTTTTGGCCCAATCGCTGATAACGCAGGTGGAGTTGCTGAAATGAGCGAATTGCCTAAAGAAGTGCGTCAAAGAACGGATGTTCTCGACTCAGTAGGTAACACAACAGCTGCTGTTGGTAAAGGTTTTGCCATTGCATCTGCAGCCCTTACGGCTTTGGCTTTGTTTGCTGCATACGTAACATTTACAGGTATTGAAGGAATCAACATCTTCAAAGCACCAGTTCTTGCTGCCTTGTTTATTGGTGGTATGATTCCAGTTGTTTTCTCTGCACTTGCTATGAAATCAGTTGGTAGTGCCGCAATGGACATGGTGAACGAAGTTCGTCGTCAGTTCCGCGAAATTCCAGGAATTATGGAAGGTA
>CAYPVA010000229.1:0-2960 GCA_964414045.1 uncultured Lishizhenia sp.
GATTTCAAATAATGCTTTTATGGGCTTCTTTACGGGTCCTAAAGTTTATAGAATTTTGAGTGCAACAGACTCAACCTTGCATTTACAATATGGGCATCATGCCGGAGGTTTAAAGTGGTACCTAAAGTTAAAAACGCTTTAAACGAAGAACGATGAAAATGATGCTATTTTTAATCCTAAGCATAGGCTTAATGTCTTGTGAGCCAGACGTTGTTAAACCAGCGGGCAAGCCAAGTAATTTACAAACCCAACTTACTGTCACGAACGGCGAAGTTCACGTACAAGCTAGCGCAGACAGTACTAACTTCTTCACTATAACCTTCTTTGACGCCAACGATACCATCACCGTTGAAAGCACCACAGGTGAGGCGGTTCATGTCTTTAACGCCAGTGGCACCTATAAAATTCGTACCAGAGCACATGTACTGCAAAATGATTTCATTGAACTCAATGAAGAAGTACTCATCGAAATCAGTACCGGAAATACTGGCGCACCTACATCTGGTTATATAAGCCCTTTGAGCTATCCAAATTACACACTGGTCTGGAGCGATGAATTCAATGGATCCGGACTTTCTACTGACTGGACTTATGACATCGGAACAGGTAGCTGGGGCTGGGGTAATAACGAGCTACAGTACTACAAACAAGACAACGCAGTTGTTTCAGACGGCATTCTTACCATTACTGCCAAAAATGAAACTTTCAACACGTCTAATTATACATCTAGTCGTATCAAAACCCAAGGCATTAAATCTTGGAAATATGGCCGTATTGATGTCCGTGCAGCACTACCATATGGACAGGGAATCTGGCCAGCAATTTGGATGCTAGGTGACAACATTACCACCGCAGGTTGGCCAGCGTGTGGTGAAATTGATATCATGGAACTCATCGGTGGCTCAGGCGCAAATGATAGAACCGTTCACGGAACCGTACACTGGAGCAACAATGGTTCTCATGCCCAATATGGTGGAAGTAAAACACTTACATCCGGAAAATTTGCCGATAATTTCCACGTGTTCTCCATTGAATGGGATGCAAACTCAATTCATTGGTTGGTTGACAACGTCCAATACCACACGATTGATACCAGCCCAGCAGAAATGAGTGAGTTCCGCGAAAAATTCTTCATTATCCTGAATGTAGCCGTTGGAGGAAACTGGCCTGGTTCACCTGATGCAACCACTACCTTTCCACAAAAAATGTTTGTAGATTACGTTCGCGTATTTCAATAACTAAACACATGAAAGCCCTGTCTTCCCTGCTGGTATTGTTGGTCCTGTTTGGATTCAATAGTGCTGAAAAACTCTATTTCTCTAACCCTACCGATCAAGATATAGAGGCGCTCATTGCCAATATGTCGATCGAAGAAAAGGTGGGGCAAACTTGTCAGATTACCCTTGACGCCATTCACAAAGCTGATGACAAAGGTGCGGCGCTCATACCAGAACAAATTGACCCAAATAAACTCAAAGAGGCAATTGAGGTTTATCACGTTGGCTCCATTTTAAATGTAGGTTGGCATACGTTAAGTATGGATGAATGGATTTCCATTATGAGTTCCATTCATTCGCCCTACTTGACAAAGCAAACTAATATTCCACTGCTATACGGCATCGATGCGATCCATGGGGTGAACTACACGGTTGGAGGCACGCTTTTCCCTCAAGAAATCGGGTTGGCGGCAACCTGGAATCCAGCTTTAGCCGAAAGAATGGGGCAAATCACTGCCTATGAATGTCGTGCTTCAGGTATTCCATGGAATTTTTCTCCAGTTCTGGACTTAGGGCGTCAGCCTTTATGGTCTAGGCATTTTGAAACACTCGGTGAAGATCCTGTGCTTGGTACCCAAATGGGGGCGGCACTCGTCAGAGGATATCAAGGGACGGCTAAAGAAGTAGACGAATTCCATGTGGCTGCTTGTTTAAAGCACTTTGTGGGATACAGTGCAAGCTTCAGTGGCCGAGATCGCACGCCAGCATTTATTCCTGAGAAATACATGCAAGAGCTCTATTTGCCAGCTTTCAAAGAAGCGGTTGCGCAAGGGGCGCTTACACTCATGATTAACTCCGGAGTTGTCAATGGCATACCTGGGCACGCTAACTATCAACTACTGACCCAAACGCTCAAAAAAGACTGGGGATTCAAAGGTTTTGTTGTTTCAGACTGGGAAGACTTCATTATGCTGCATACGGTTCACCGCACGGCACCCTCTTTAGCTGAAGCAGCTGTGCAGGCATTTAATGCCGGTGTAGACATGAGTATGGTGCCATCAAATCCACAATACAAAACGTATTGTCAAGACATGATTGCTGCGGTCAAAAACGGTCAAATCAGCATGGCGCGCCTTGATGACGCTGTCCGAAGAATTTTATATGTTAAAAAGCAACTGGGTTTATTCCAAAATCCTTTGCCAAACTTCGATCAATATTCACTTTTCGGTAGTGAAGACCATAAAAAAGCAGCCAAAGAAGCGGCAATTGAATCTATTACCCTACTGAAAAATGATGGTGCTGTGCTTCCGCTTCAAGCAAACCAACGCGTTTTAGTTGCAGGGCCTGGTGCAGCAAGTATCAATATGCTCAATGGGGCCTGGACACACACTTGGCAAGGTCTAGATTCAAGTTTCAATACCCCCGGCGTATTAAACATATATCAAGCCCTCAAATACCAACTGCCTAATGCAACCTTTAGCTATGCAAAAGGTGTTGAACTTTTTTTAGAGAAGGATTTTGAAGCTTCGCGTTTTGTAAATTTAGAGGCCTACAAAAAAGCCCTCAAGAAAAACGACATCATTGTTATTTGCGTAGGAGAGTTACCCTCGACAGAAAAGCCAGGCGACATCCGTAGTCTTCAGCTCGATGAAAAACAAAAAGAACTTGTACGCTTGGCAAAAGCAGCGAACAAAAGAGTCGTTTTAGTACTTCTTGAAGCCCGACCACGCATCATCAATGACA
>CAYPVA010000230.1:0-2952 GCA_964414045.1 uncultured Lishizhenia sp.
ATCTAAATCACGGAAATTGTACACCCCATCGCGATCCGTATCTGCAGGAGCAGCAGGCGTAGTCCCCGCCTCATACGTATCTGGGATACCATCGTCATCCGTATCTAAATCCAAGTAATCGGGACGCGAATCTGCATCTGTATCCACTGGATTAGCCGGAGTCAAACCTGCTTCAATCGCATCCGGAATCTTATCTCCATCGGAATCCGTATCGATGTAATTAGCCTTACCATCGCCATCCGTGTCAATCGTTTTCTCTACATGATCTGGGATTGTATCTCCATCCGAATCCGCATCAATGTAATTACCCAAACCATCGCCATCTGTATCAATCGCTTTCTCAACCGAATCAAAAATCGTATCGTTATCCGAATCCAAATCACGGAAGTTCATAATGCCATCCCCATCCGTATCAATTGCTTTTTCAATCGCATCCTGAATCGTAGCATTATCCGAATCCAAATCACGGAAATCAGCCGTGCCATCCCCACCCGTATCCACCGATGTCTCTACGGCATCCGAAATACCATCCGCATCGGAATCTAAATCGTGATAATCTGGCATTCCATCCCCATCCGAATCAACAGGTATTTTAGGTGATGAACCTACTTCCAAAAGGTCTGAAATACCATCATTATCCGAATCAGTATCGCGGTAATCCGGCTTGCCATCGCGATCAAAATCCTGTGGAGTCCATCCATTGGAACCCGCTTCAAATGAATCAAGCATGCCATCATTATCCGAATCAAAATCTTCAAAATCACGGGCACCATCATTGTCTGTATCCACCGGTTTGGCACATGTCACAGCCTCCACAGCATCCGGAATACCGTCATTGTCACTATCTCCATCACGGAAGTTGAATTGACCATCATGATCCACATCATTTAAGCCCTCGGCCGCATCGGGAACGCAATCATTATCTGAATCGGTATCCAAGAAATCCCATGTGCCATCGAGATCGGTATCTTTTGGCTTAAATCCAGCAAACTGAATGCGATCATCCCAGCCATCTCCATTGTTGTCAATTTTGTCGGCATCCGTACATGTCCAGCAGCGTTCCGCACCCTCCCAAGCATCCGGAATACCGTCGCCATCCGAATCACTATCTAAGTAATTAGGTAAAGCATCGTTATCCACATCACTCCATTTCTCGAAGTTATCGCCTACTCCATCCCCATCAGCATCCACATCGCGGTAATTCGACAAGGCATCATGGTCCGCATCATTAGTCCGCTCTAAAAAGTCGGCAATGCTATCCCCATCCGAATCCGTGTCTTTATAATCTGGAGTTCCATCGTGATCTGTATCCTGAAGGGTCCGAGCGATACCGCCTACACGAGGGTCTAAATAGTCAATCAAACCATTCGCATTTGCATCCAAAAATGCGCCTGAAGCCACTGATAATCGGCCATCCGCATTGTAATCCTGGTGATAATGATAATCATCCACAGCCTCCCAAGCATCAAATATCGAATCGTTGTCTGTATCAGTATCTATATAATTTGCGACACCATCAGAATCCCAATCGCTACTACCTTCAGAGGCATCTAAAATACCATCATTATCACTATCTAAATCGCGGTAATTCATAACGCCATCGCTATCTGAATCCACCGTACGTTCTGTGATGTCTGGAATGTTATCCCCATCGGAATCCATATCCAAATAATCTGCCGTTCCGTCACCATCACTATCGCGCGAAGCACTTGGGCTTTGACTATTATAGCCCTCGATATAGTTTGGAATACTATCGCCATCACTATCTGCTACTACGTCTCCTGCGGAGTTCGGGTTAGTTCCTTGCCGACTTTCCACATAATCCGGAATACCGTCACCATCGCTATCGCGATATGAACTTGGGTTATTCGGGTTTGTACCTTGCTGGGTCTCTACATAATCTGGCACCCCATCCCCATCGCTATCACGAACACTTGTCGGATTGAAAGGATCTGTTCCTTGTGCGATTTCCACATAATCCGGAACCCCATCGCCATCGGAATCCTTAAAGCTCGCCGGGTTGTTTGCATTCGTGCCATCAAGCATCTCTTGGAAATCTGACACACCATCCCCATCCGTATCATGCGTTAATTCCGTCGCATCTGGAATACCATCGCCATCTGAATCTGTATCTAAATAATCCGGAATACCGTCCCCATCCGTATCTGTCGAGGCGACA
Source organism: uncultured Lishizhenia sp. (assembly GCA_964414045.1). Lineage (GTDB taxonomy): Bacteria > Bacteroidota > Bacteroidia > Flavobacteriales_D > Crocinitomicaceae > UBA952. The sequence goes on from CAYPVA010000230.1 coordinate 2,180, forward strand.
GGGTTATTCGGGTCAAATCCTTCCAAATAATCTGGGATTCCGTCACCATCTGCATCATGCAAGGTATCTGGAGCGACCAAAGGGTTCGTGGACTGACGCGTTTCCACGTAATCCGCAATGCCACCATGATCCGTATCCAAGAAGCTTGTTGCATTATGTGGATCTGTTCCTTGACGGATTTCCACATAATCTGGAACGCCATCGCCATCGCTATCCAAATAACTCGAAATATTCGCTGGATTTGTCCCTTGATGTTGCTCCACATAATTCGGAACACCGTCCCCATCCGCATCCAAGAAACTTGTCGCGCTGTTTGGATTCGTACCTTGTTGGTTTTCAATATAATCCGGTACACCATCTCCATCGGTATCTAAGAAACTACCCGCATCATACGGATTTGTGCCTTGCACTTGCTCGTCCGTATCTGGCACACCATCTCCATCAGAATCACCAATCAACACGGTCATAATCGTCGTGATGCTTGCCGCATTATAATTATTATCCTGCGCCTGTGTCGCTGTAATGGTCGTCGTACCGATTCCCACGATAGTCACTGTGTTCCCACTGATTGTTGCTACGGCCGAATTACTACTTGTGTACGTAATTGCACCTGTTCCCGCAGAACTTGTAGGCGGAGTAATCGTAAATGCCACATCACGGATTGTTTTCGTGATGGCCGGGAAGTTCGAAAGCGTCGGGTTATCACGCGTGATTCGGACTGAGATGGTTGCCGTAGCACACGTACTCGTTGTCGTATTACACACTTGGTAACC
>CAYPVA010000231.1:0-2933 GCA_964414045.1 uncultured Lishizhenia sp.
GATCAATTTTCAGTAACCGGCAATTACGATTTCACCAAAGACACCATGAAATTGTCAAATTTGTCTTTGAATCTCAGAATCAGCCCAGCTAATTGGATCAATTTTGTTTCCAATGCCAATTGGAGCCCCTACGGCTGGAATGCCAATGGGCAAACGATCAAAGATTATGCTTGGCAAACAGGTCAGCAACTTGGCCGGCTCACTACTACCAACTTGACCACCACAATGGTCTTAGCCCCAAAGAAAGACCGTAAAAAAATACAAGATCACAGTACGCTTTTCAATGAGCAAGACTGGAATGCCGACTTCAATTATTATGCGTTGCATCCAGAAATGGCTGTTTATTATGATATACCATGGAAAGTAAATTTCTCGCATGTTTATGGAATTCAAGCCAATCAAGAAATCACAACTGAAAATCCGGATGCATGGAATTTCGTACAAACGTTGGTGTTAAGTGGTGATATCAGTTTTACGAAACGTTGGAATTTGTCAGGTAACCTGAATTTCAATGTGCAAGATCGCAGGCTCACCAACGCTTATTTTTCTCTGAATAGAAACATGCACTGTTGGGCACTTTCCTTCTATTATGTGCCCATCGGCGGAAACAAAAGTTTTTTACTGACAATCCGAAATACATCTAGTATTTTCCGAGATGCCAAATTGGAATTCCGCAAGCCGCCTTCATTCCTGTAAGTTAGCTTATTAAGAATAGATGCGTTCTCCACTTACCTTGCCCACATGATAGGTGAACTTTGCTCCGAGAAAGACAATTTGTGCAGAGTAGTGAACCCAAGCGAGCATCATAAAAATAGAATTTGCGATTCCGAGCTGCCCTAACATAAAGAAATGTTGTAAATAATAGCTCAGGATCCATTGGCTAAAATACAGTAATATAGCTGTCAGGATGGCTCCTTTTAAGGCTACACGCCAACTTACTTTGGCATCGTGCATGTATTTGAAAATCAAGCTAAAGATCAAAACGTTAGAGGCAAGTGTTAAGCCAATTTGAAGTAGGGTGAACGAGAAATCAATAAAGCCATTGTGCCAATGAATCCAGCTATTGAGGGCAGAAAACACAAAGACTTGGGCGAAGTAGAAAAGAATGACAACCAGTGCTAAAATGGCTAACAAAAGGACACTGATAAATCTAAAACCAATGATCTCCATAAATAGATTGGTTTCATGGCGATTTTTTTTGGTGACATTGAAAAATTCATTCAGACTTCTTTTGAGCGAGAGCATAAAAGCCGAACAGGTATACAGCAAGATGCCAATACTGACGATTTCCAGAAAAAAACTAGGTTTTTCAAGTGACATAGAATCAACAAGGTGTAAAATAGATGCTGTATCAGTGAGGCCTAATCCGTCGTGGAGTAAATCCGAGACAATTACCCGCATGTTTTTAGCACCAATGAGGCGGCCATAGATCGAAGTGGTCAGATAAAGGATCGGGATAAATGCAAAAAGCGTGTAATAAGCCAAGGCAGCACCATGATGGAATGCACCTTGTTGGACATATTCTTTGAGGGCCTGCCAAAAGGCAAGAACCTCCACTTTAAAGCTATGTTTATTTCCTTTGGATTTCAATATGACTAAGTTGAGTGAGTGGCTCAAAAGCGTAGAGCAAAATGCGCTCTTTGAGTGCGGTATGAAAATAATTATGGTAGAAACCGCCAACAAATACAGCTCTGTCAAAGGTTAATGGGATGCCTTTTTCACTTATTTGATATTCATCGGGCCTAAAATGTTCTATTTTGTCATTCCACTTGAGCGTATTGAGTGGCCCAAAAAGTCTGGCTTTGTCTGGAGCTGCATAATGGTAGTATAACGTTTCAGGCAAATACTTCTTTGAAATTTTTCCATTTTGTAATATGCAGATATGGTCACATAAGCCTAAAACATCTTGTCCTTCGTGAGACACCAATACAATACCTGTATTTTCCGAATCTCGGAGGTCCATTAAATAGGAGCTGAGTCTTTGTCTGAGGTTGGCGTCGAGGTGCCCGAATGGTTCGTCGAGCAGGAGGTATTGGGGCTGATCAGCAATGGCACGCGCGATGGCAACGCGTTGTTGTTCACCACCAGAAATGAGGTGCGCTTTGGTTTGACTTATTTCTTTCAAGCCAAAAAGTTGGATCAACTTCTGGACGCGTTTATCGCGTTTCGCAATAGGCCAATGTAATATTGCTTCTTTGATATTTTCAGCGACCGTATGAAAGGGGTCTAGTTTGAAGTCTTGATTGACAATAGCAATGTTAGCGTATCCTGGAACCAAAAGTTGCCTGGCTGGTATTTGTCTTTTTCCATCGATAGTGACGCTGCCTTCAGTGCAATCGAGTAAACCTGCACAAATCTTGAGCAACGATGATTTTCCTGCACCACTTTTTCCTACCAAACCTAGAATTTCTCCGCGTTTGACTTGCAGATTGATGCCCTTGAGTATGGCTTTGTCGTAGGACAGTGAAATTTGCTGAAGCTGGATCATCTGATAAGCGACTTAGGAAAGGACTTTGAGGCAATGAAAATTCCAGGAACAGGATTGGCCATTGGTTCGTAGTCTTTTAAATATATGGAGATTGTAAAGCCCTGTTTATTTTGCTCAAGGCTGCAATGGTCGACAATGCTCGCAGAAGCCCCTACATAAGTGGTAGGGTGTGTGGCTGTTGCGATTTCGAAGAGGTGCATTTGGGGAATTTCGTGAGAAAAAACTTCGTTGTTTTCATCATAGCCAGCTAGTGTGTAAATGCCATCCGGAATTTCTTGTACAGAAGTTACATCACCTTGAATCTCGAGCTCGTCTTCCCACTCATAACGCAGGTTGTCTGCGGACTCTTTTCCGCCAAATTCAGCATCTGCGAGTTCTTGGGAGAAAAGGTCATTGAGTAGGTAAATGTGAATTTTACAGTTCATTTTCAGGTTGTTTTTTCTCT
>CAYPVA010000232.1:0-2906 GCA_964414045.1 uncultured Lishizhenia sp.
ATCGCAGGTATTGTGTTGACATTAGGTATGGCGGTGGATGCCAACGTACTAATCAACGAACGTATTCGTGAGGAGTTGCGTTCAGGTAAAGGTTTGTTGGATGCGATCAACGTAGGTTATGAGAAAGCATTAAGCGCGATTTTGGATGGTAACATTACGACAATTTTGATTGGTGTGATTTTGATCATCTTTGGATCAGGATCTGTGAAAGGATTTGGAGTAACACTTTGTATCGGTTTGGTTACCTCGGTATTCACTGCTGTGTATATTTCACATTTGTTGATCGAATGGATGGCAAAACGTGCGATCAAGGCAGGTAAAGAGAAAGAAATGACTTTTGATACGTTTATCTCGCGTGATTTATTCAAAGGCATGAACTTTGATTTCATTGGTAAGCGTAAGTATTCGTACTGGTTCTCATGGTTGTTAATTGCTGCGGGTGCGATTGTTGTGATTATGCAAGGAGGTTTCAACTTGGGTGTCGACTTCAAAGGTGGACGTTCGTATGTGGTTGAATTCAATCAAGCGGTACCGACAGATAAGGTAAAAGAAGCCTTGACAGATGATTTCGGAGGCAAGGGTGTGGAGGTGAAGACTTTCAACGGTCCTACGAAATTGAAGGTAACGACTTCTTATTTAGTAGAAGACGAGTCGATTAAGGCGAACCAAACTGTTCGTACGGCTTTGGAGACTGGATTGAAGGATTTCGCTTCGGCATCGCCGAAAGTCGTATCGGAGTCGAAGGTAGGGGCAACGGTAGCGGATGATATTTTGATGCAGTCCTTTGTGTCGATTTTCTATGCAATTTTAGCCATCTTCATTTACATCTTGATTCGCTTCCGTAAATGGCAATATTCGTTAGGGGGTGTTGTTGCGATGATTCACGATACCCTTGTGGTATTGGGTATGGTGGGTATCGTTCGTTTGTTCGGTTTCGAATTAGAGGTTGACCAAGTATTTATTGCGGCGGTATTGACGGTCATCGGTTATTCGATTAACGATACTGTGGTGGTATTTGACCGTATCCGTGAGGAGATCGGTGTGAATCCAGATTTGGGTAATAAGGCCTTGATGATCAAAACGATTAATGAGTCAATTAACCACACCATGTCACGTACGGTGATGACGGCGACTACTGTATTCTTGGTCGTAACGGTCTTATTGATCTTCGGTGGTGATGTATTACGTGGATTCTCGTTTGCGATGTTTGTGGGTGTTGTTTTTGGTGCATATTCGTCTATTTTTGTAGCGGCGCCAATCGTAATCGACCTAGGAACATCTTCGAAACCAAAGAAATAAGTTCATATGCCGGTTGCTCGAAAGGGTGACCGGCATTTATATTTTCCAACAAATCAATCAACTATGAACAACAGTATCTGGAGAAAGAAACCCATGCACATGTTTGAGCAAGACATGCAAAAAAGCGAGCTCAAACGCGTATTGGGAAAATGGAGCCTAACGGCGATTGGTATCGGTGCGATTATTGGTGGTGGGGTTTTTGTATTGACAGGAACAGCCGCGCATTTTCACGCAGGACCTGCCTTAGCGATTTCATTCATTATTGCGGGTATCGGCTGTATTTTTGCCGCACTTTGCTATGCTGAATTTGCGGCGATGTTACCCGTAGAGGGTAGTGCCTATGCCTATGCGTATGGAACCGTAGGTGAATTATTTGCCTGGATTATCGGTTGGGGACTGATCCTCGAGTACGCCATGGGTGCAATGACCGTTGCGGTATCTTGGTCGGGCTATTTCAATAAACTCTTGCACCTCTTTGGGCTACATCTGCCGGAAAACCTAACGAATGACCCGGTGTCATTTGGCGGTGCTGCGGTGAATTTACCGGCCTTGGTGATTGTTTGGTTTGTGACTTGGATCTTGGTTAAAGGGATCAAAGAAGCGGCGAGTGCGAACAATTTAATCGTAGTATTGAAAGTAGCGGTGATCTTGTTTGTGATCATCATGGGTGCGTTTTACATCAATGTAGAAAACTGGACTCCATTCATTCCGGAGGAATCTTTGGTAGAACATGAGAATGGTGAGATGTTGCCAGCGTATGGATGGGGTGGTATCATCTCGGGTGCGTCGGCGATTTTCTTTGCTTACATTGGATTTGATGCGGTGTCTACCCAAGCGGGCGAGGCGATTAATCCGAAGAAAGATATGCCATTTGCGATCATTGCATCGTTGTTGATCTGTACGATTTTATACATCGCGGTATCCTTGGTGTTAACGGGGATGTTGAACTACAAGGACATCACGGGCGATGCGTTAAAGGCACCGGTGGCGTATGCATTTGATGTGGCGGGGCAGCCTTGGGCGGTATTCGTGATTACGGCAGCGGCGACGGCAGGTTTGCTATCGGTGATGCTGGTAATGATGTTGGGCCAAACGCGTGTCTTCCTAGGCATGGCGAAAGATGGTTTATTGCCAGGTTTCTTTGCGGAGGTTCACCCGACGTTCAAGACGCCTTGGAAATCGACGATATTAGTGGGTGCGGTGGTATCTATCGTAGCTGGTTTTACGCCGATTTCCTTATTGGGTGACATGACGAGCTTTGGTACTTTGTTTGCCTTTACGATGGTATGTTTAGCCGTTTGGATTTTACGTTTCCGTGATCCAAACCGCGATCGTCCATTTAAGGTGTCAGGTTTAAACATCGTGGCTCCTTTGGGAATCGTGGTGAATACCTTTTTGATTTTGAATTTAGGTCGGACAGCCCAAATCTTCGCATTAGCGTGGTTGGTGTTCGGTTTGGTGGTGTACTTCTTGTACGGCCGACCGAAGTCGCACTTGAATACGAGAGAGTAATGGAAAAGCCCCTGAGGTAGGGGCTTTTTTTTATGGTCCCCAGACTGAAGTCTGGGGTTATTAATAGCCCTAGGCTTTAGCCTAGGGATTCCACC
>CAYPVA010000233.1:0-2905 GCA_964414045.1 uncultured Lishizhenia sp.
AAAATAGCGCTTAATGTCTTTTCTAAAATCTGAGATGGATGTCGTTAGCATAATTAATATATTTATTGTACACAATTATGTACAAATATATGTACATAAATTCATATATGCTAATTTACTTTTGGCTGATTTAAAATTAGTTCATCAACGAAAAGTCTAAAATAGCTAGTGTGACGCTGTACTCCTTTCTTCAATCATTTCAACGACAACCCGAAATGCCACATAGAATAGTGCAAGTGTCATCAGAAAGATTCCTATCCTATGAAGATAAGCCTCGTCTATACCTGGTTTGTAGCGGGCATAAAATGAAATCCCGATAAAATAGGTGACATTGAAAAAATGAATTACCAAATAGCAATATAAAAATTTACTTAAACGCTTGAATTGATGTACGATAATTGGCAATAGAATCAAACTGATAAATGTGATGAAACCGTGGAGATGATCGTACACATTCAGTTCCATTTTTTGCCAATTGAAATTTTGGTAGACAAAGAAAAAGTGAATCAAATGATTTACTGCAAAAAGGGTAATGAACAACCTGAACAAATTCAATTTTAACCCTTCTTTGTAAATCGTTTTTAACCCAAAATGTCCGATCAATAACAACAAAATCAGATTAATTGCAGCTGCTGTTCTTCCTGAATTTCTAGCACATTCTGCAAAAACCCGATCTGCAGTTTCAGTTGACAAAGCAGTGTAATAAATGACAATATTTAAAAGTACGATTAGAAATATGTAAAGTCTTGGCTTTAAATTGAATAGCATGGTTTATTTTTTTGTGCATAACGAAAAAGCCAAAGATTTATTATGTCACGATAAAAGCGGATTTCGAAGTACTAAACAGCCAATTTGGGTTAGCTTATCTGCCCATTTAGAAACGGATGTCGTTTCAGTTGTTCCTCGTATTCGGCCTTTGTCTTGAATGGCCATAGTTCAAAGTCACCAGTTTTCTTCATCAGCTCAAACTCTTCTTCTCGGTTTAAGTTTAAATCACGGTAATGCTGTCCGAATGTAATGATGCTTTTTAAAATGTCGGTGAATGAAAATCGAATGACAGGATTTGTCAGTTCAATGTATGTCCAGTCGTATTCAAGGTCTGAATGTAGAAAAAGGATGAACCTTGCAATTTCTTTGGTCTGCTCGGCTGAAAGTTTGTGCTGACCTGTCAACTTGTGATTATAAGCATCGTTGTATAAACACCAAGAGAATTCTAAAATTGGTCTAATAACAGGGTCGTCAGTTTCGTTTTCTTTTGCTCGATAATATTGTTCGGGTAACCAACCATAAGTTACATCTTGGGAAATTCTTTCTTCAAATACGTCAGTACTTATTTGTCCTGTTGAAAGGTGTCGAAGGTGCAGTGCCAATTTTTTGCGTCTGTTGTTGTCTACCATTGTTTGTTTATCTTTTTAAAATGCGGTATAACGGTTCTCAACTAAGAGACGCGGGTTCCTTGGTCGTGCTTTCTTTCATACTGTTAGTCCAGCAGTCTATATTTAAGTGAATTCCATTTTGTCCAAGTCTTTCCATTTCTTGAGGATGAAATTCCATTCCACATTGTTGATCATATTCATAAAGCTTCCAAAATAGAATTTTATCTCTTGACACACCAATTTTTTCAAGATCGGGAAATTTCGGTTCTAAAATGTCAAGGAAAATATTGATAAAATCAAAGTATGGGGCTGTTTCAGTTTCTGTCACCATATAAATCCATGTTCTATATCTGACATTCGATGCCTTGTCATTTTCACTTTCAGTCGGCTGCAGTCCTAATAGTTCTGTTACTCTATTATAAGTTTCAGCATTATTGTCAGTGTCTATGAGTAATTTATAGTATTTCATTCGTATGTGCCGGCTTTTAAAATTGTCTAATTGTTTTACTCCTGATTGGTTAATGGATGTTCCCAATTACGTCATAGCGTTCCGAATATGAAATAAGTTAATTGTTCTTCAAGGTCTCGATTATTCTTTTTGCAAACACCAAAGTCTCTTGCTGATAAGACGCTTCATAGTTGTCAAATGTCAGCCCAATAACGTCATTAACAATCCGCTTCATCTCAATCACCAGACCGTCATAGTCATTACGAAACTTAAGCATATTCGGAACATACATTGTGTATTCACTGTCAGCAATACCTTCAGGAACTCCAATTGGATTCCATTCAGCTAAAATCTGATTTACTAAATAGTGTTCGTCCGAATATCTTTTGTCTCTTGTCACTGGATGTTTCATATAATTGATTTCTCTACCATTTGTCAAATTCCAAAAAGTCAAGATCTGCCTCTGTTAATGTTTTCTCGAATTCATTTACTTCCTTGAATGCATTGTTAACAATATTTTTATTTTCATACCAATTTTCATCTTCGTATGAACAAACTCCATTTGTTAATTCGGTTAAGATAGCACTTGTCAATGAAGCAAATCTGAATGCAAAACTGTCACTTGCATGCCAAACAAACGAAACCGAAATTTTACAGTCCTTTAGTCGAGCTTCGATGCCTGGAGTTGCATAAAGGACTTCTTGTTGCTTTTTACCCAAGAGTTTATCAAAAAAACTCAATTTAGGTTTTAAATTTTCTTTTTCTGATTGCAGGTCAAACTTGTTCATGTATAATTCAAAGCCACTTTTTAATTCCTTATTTTTTAAAATGTCGAAAGGTGGATTTGTCAACCGAAACCTAAATGGTAAAAAGCCAGCATCTTCTTCAGCGTCAAATTTAAAGTCAGGGTGAACGCTTACAACCATGTCAAAATCATTTAGACGTTTCATGATTTTTGGAATCATATCCTTTGAAACTTTCTTGCAATAAACTTTTAGTGAATTACTCATATTGTTTTTTGTCGTCGTGTCTTTTAATATGCTACATTATGTTTCGCAATTACCTGTACCACAAAACTGTC
>CAYPVA010000234.1:0-450 GCA_964414045.1 uncultured Lishizhenia sp.
ATCTCCTCATCACTTGGTAGTTCGATTGACTCTAATACAGATATGATTTCAGATTCTTCTGAATCTAAAATATGGTGATATTTGTCAGCCATTTTTATGGCTTGTCTTACTTGTTCTTCTGTGTATAGTTTCATACTTTGTTTATTGTTGCTCATTCTTACCTCCAAATGTTTCGTTGTAGTATTGTTCTCCTAAAGTACCTAATTTTTCCCATGCTTCCCCATAAACATAATTATCATCTTTAGCCGCAATTATCTCCTGCTTGTGCATTGCTTTGGCTTGTTTCAAAATAGATAAAATCTTAACAGATTCATCAACTGTGTAGTTCGCTGGTAGGAATGGTTTTAATTCATTCCATAGAAAATCAATGCTATCTTGTTTATTGTTGTTCATGGTCATCATATTCTTCATTGTTTAATGCATCTATTATTTCGTCTATTTCTTCTATTA
>CAYPVA010000234.1:460-2869 GCA_964414045.1 uncultured Lishizhenia sp.
CATAATTATCATCTTTAGCCGCAATTATCTCCTGCTTGTGCATTGCTTTGGCTTCTGCTATTTCTTCTTGGTGGTCTATGTAAAATGTAATTGCTTGTGGGATGCCTAATTTCATTGCTAACTTTCCACATAAAATATCAATGCTACTTTGTTTATTGTTGCTGATACCTTAATATACGAAAAAGAAGGGGAGGAACCAACCCTCCCCCTAATCTATTTCAAAATTTATTCATCTACCTCTTCCCTCATCTCAAGAATACTCTCCTCCAAACTTCCAACAAAACCATCTACACTCCAATTCTCAAAAGTACTATCATCAAACTTCTCTAACTCAACAATCATTCCTTCCAACAACTTTATTAACTCTTTTCTTTTTTTCATAACCTTAATATAGGAAAAAAGGAGGGAAGATCCAACTTCCCCCCAAACTTTTTTTAATTATAATTTTTACTATCTAGTATTATTTTAACAATACTATTTACCCCTTCCTCTAAAGTAATTTTATTACTTTCCAAATCCCTACCTACCCCTATAGCCTTACTATTAAACCTACTATTAAAACAACCTTCTGGAATTTCCATACCTTCCCTTTCTAAAATTTCTATTACAATTTCCCCCAAATGGTCTGTAGTTTTCAATAAATCCTTTACAGTCCAAACTTCTAAAACATTACCAATTTCCAATACTATATTTTTTTCCATACCTTAATATAATAAAAAAAGGGGAAGTTTCCAACTCCCCCCTAACTTTTTTTTAAACTATATTCCCAAATAATCAAATAAATCTAACTCCTCCTCCACATCCTCCTCTTTTCCTTCAAACATCAAAACACTACTCTCCTCTCCTAAACATAAACCATAAACTTCAAACCCTTTACTACTCTCATACTTACTTACAAACCCAACTTTAAAATCTTTAAACCACTCCCTCATATCATCTCTCTCCTCCTCATCTCTACAACTCTCCAACATTACTTTAATATTATCCTCCCCCAAATCTATCAAATACTCCTCAATACTCAAATCACTCTCCACTCCTTCTACTTCATCAAATTCTCCTCTACAACCACCATAACAAACAACATAATTTTTTACAACCTTTTTATTTTTTTCCATACCTTAATATAATAAAATTATTTTAAAAAACCAACTTCTTCTAAAACTTTTTCTTCTTTATCCTTCTCAATCAACATCACATACTCCTCCTCATAAACCTCATACACCACATAACCATCCTTTACCTCCATTCCATTCTTCAAAAACTTATCATAATTTTTCTTCTTTCCCCACTTCTCATCTAACCAACTAATCAAACTCTCCTCATACTCTCCATCATAATACTCATTCATAAAATTCCAAACAAACTCCACAATCTCATCTTCATCCAAACTAACTTCTACTCTCTCTCTTTCACCTACAATCCCTCTACTCTCATAATAATAAACCATTTCATAATTCTTTTTTCCTTCTTTCATAACCTTAATATAATTAAAAAATCTTAAACAAACAACTTTTTACCAAAAATAATATAACATTTTCAAACTATTTCATCTTATATTATCTTCTCAAATTATCTTCTAACTATACTTCTCAACCATACTTTTAATCATTTCACTCAAATCAAACTCTCCTTTTAATCCTTCTAAAATCAAATCTTTCTCAACTTTATCACTTATACTTCTCCTCTCACTACCAAAACTACTATCATAATCTTTCCCCACTATTACCCCAACACTCCACTCCTTAAACCTCCCACTCTCTACATCCAAATCTAACAATCCCCAACTACTCCCATTCAACTCTCTACTTTCAAACTTCTCTTTACTCTCCTTCAACTCCTTCAACTTCTCATTAATCTCCACCAACCCATCATTAATAAACTTCTCTAACTCTCTTACTTTCTTTCCCTCTTCACTACTCTCAAACTTCTCAATTAACTTCTCTTTTTTAACTTTACAAATCTCTCTACTAACTTCTCCAACAACAATTTCCAATTCCTTTTTTCCTAATTTTTTCATATCTTTTTTCTTTTTTTTATTTTACTTAATATAATTAAAAAATCTCAAATAAACAACTTTTTTTTTAAATTATTTCAAAAACTTCTTTTTTCAAAACATCCTCCAAATCAAAAAATCCCTCATTACTCTCCCCATCATACACAACATACAACTCCTCCTCATCTTTTCCAACTTCCCAAATACTCCCTTCCATAATCATCAAACATACATTATCTACCAACTCATCCCACAACATCAACCCCTCCTCCAAATTATCCTTACTCACATAATACAAATTCCTAATACCCCTCAATTTCATTCCCTCTTTCAAATCTTCTAATTTTATAACCTTTTTTTCCATATCCTTAATATAATTAAAATAATTCAAATAAACAACTTTTTATATAATTATT
>CAYPVA010000235.1:0-2859 GCA_964414045.1 uncultured Lishizhenia sp.
TAAATACCAGAAATAAATTGAGTTCAGGACAACGTCATATCAGCATAGAAGGTCTGAATCCGGCCGAAATCTATGGCATCAATAATTCTAATCTGAAGCACATCAAGAGTTATTTTCCGAAGCTCAAAGTTATGGCGCGTGGAAATGAAATCAATATAGCAGGTGATGAAGAAGTGATGGATGAATTTGAACGCAAGTTTGCTTTGTTTGTACAACATTACCATAGCTACAATTCCCTGACTGAAAACAACATCGATAACCTCATGTTGCAAGACGGCGCCAAAATGCTATCTCATGACGACGGCTCTGAAACCTTAGTTCACGGCAATGGTGGCGTCAAAATTAAAGCCCGGACTGTCAACCAAAAAAAGTTGGTTCAGGCTGTTTTACAATCGGACATGGTTTTTGCAGTTGGCCCTGCCGGAACCGGGAAAACCTACACCGCTGTGGCAATGGCAGTAAGGGCCTTGAAGGCCAAAGAAGTCAAACGCATTATCCTGACGCGCCCGGCTGTAGAAGCAGGTGAAAACCTCGGTTTTTTACCCGGCGATCTCAAAGAAAAACTCGATCCTTACCTCATGCCGCTCTACGATGCCCTTCGCGACATGATTCCAGCTGAAAAACTAGCTGACATGATTGAATTTGGTGTCATCGAAATTGCACCACTTGCCTTCATGCGAGGCCGCACCTTGGACAAGGCATTTGTCATTCTAGATGAAGCACAAAATACCACCCAAATGCAAATGAAAATGTTCTTGACCCGCATGGGCATGACTGCCAAGTTTGTCATCACAGGTGATATGTCGCAGGTTGATTTACCTTCCAAGCAACGCTCGGGCTTATCTTATGCCCTAGATGTGCTTAAAGACATTGACGACATTCAAATTATCCGGCTTGGTCAGAGCGATGTCATCAGACACCGTTTGGTCAAACAAATCATTGAAGCATTTGATGTCCAAGAACAAAAAGACAAACAAGAGAAGCTAGAAAAACAAGCTCAAAAAGAAAAACAATCTTAAATTCCTAATCAAACACATGCAAGCCCTTACCAGCAATTCATTTCATTTCAAAGGACAAACCAATGTCTACAACGGTAAAGTTCGCGACGTCTATACCCTAGATAACGGGTTACTTGTAATGGTAGCCTCTGACCGCATTTCTGCCTTTGACCATATTTTGCCAAAAGGCATTCCTTTTAAAGGTCAAGTGCTCAATCAGGTTGCAACGCTCTTTTTAGATGCCACCAAAGATATCGTCCCAAATTGGCTCATTGCCACACCAGATCCTTCTGTAGCTATTGGTCATGCATGTGAACCCATCCGCATTGAGATGGTGATTCGTGGCTATTTGGCTGGGCATGCTGCGCGCGAATACAAGGCCGGAAAAAGAGTGTTATGCGGAGTTGACTTACCTGAAGGTCTACAAGAAAACGACCGCTTGCCAGCACCGATCATCACGCCAGCTACTAAAGCAGAAGAGGGACACGACGAAGATATTTCAAGAGAGGATATTTTAGCACGTGGTTTAGTTGCTCCTGAAATTTATGAAAAAATGGAGGCATACACCAGAGCGCTGTTCGAAAGAGGAACGCAAATGGCTGCTGCGCGTGGCTTGATTTTAGTTGATACCAAATACGAGTTTGGACTTCGAAATGGAGAAGTCATTTTAATTGATGAAATCCATACCCCAGATTCTTCTCGTTATTTTTATGCAGAAGGCTACGAAGAGCGCCAAGCGAAAGGAGAAGCCCAAAAGCAATTATCCAAAGAATTTGTGCGTCAGTGGCTCATTGAAAATGGTTTTCAAGGCCTCGATGGGCAGCAAATGCCAAATATGCCAGACGACTTCGTTCAGACGATTTCAGAACGATATATAGAATTGTACGAGCGCATTACGGGCCAGACTTTCCAGAAAGCCGCTACTTCAGATATCGTTGCGCGCATTGAGCAAAATGTCAATGCTTACCTAGAAAATCTTTAAGAAATGTCTGTACACGCCAGCAATCCCAAAAAAATTACCACACACACCTTGCTTGAAATGAAGCAAGCGGGGCAAAAAATATCGATGCTTACTGCCTATGACTACTCAATGGCAAAAATTGTCGACGAAGCCAGCATCGATGTGATTCTTGTCGGAGACTCCGCTTCAAACGTAATGGCTGGTCATGAAACCACTTTGCCAATTACCCTCGACCAAATGATCTATCATGCTTCAAGTGTGGTCAGAGCTGTCAAAAGGTCTTTGGTGGTTGTTGATATGCCTTTCGGTTCTTATCAAGGGAATTCAAAAGAAGCTTTATCGAGCGCCATCAAAATCATGAAAGAATCCGGTGGGCATGCTGTCAAGATGGAAGGTGGGCAAGAAATTCTAGAATCCATCCGACGCATCCTAACTGCCGGAATTCCGGTCATGGGACATTTAGGATTAACCCCACAGTCTATTTATAAATTTGGTACCTATGTGGTGCGTGCCAAAGAAGACGAAGAAGCGCAAAGACTCATCGAAGATGCGAAAGCCTTGGAAGAGGTCGGTTGCTTTGCCATAGTCCTTGAAAAAATCCCTGCAGCCTTGGCAGCCAAAGTTGCCCAAATGATTTCAATCCCTGTTATCGGTATCGGTGCGGGCAATGGTGTAGACGGACAAGTACTAGTCATTCACGATATGCTCGGGATCAACAACGAATTTAATCCTCGTTTTTTGCGCAAGTACAACAATTTGCATGCGCACATGCTCAAGGCTTTCCAAGACTACAAAAACGATGTGCAATCTGGTGATTTTCCGAATGCTACTGAGTCCTATTAAGTACTTCACACTGCTTTTGTTTGTCGTTCTTTTTGCGTGTCAATCTGAGCAGCAGCA
>CAYPVA010000236.1:0-2850 GCA_964414045.1 uncultured Lishizhenia sp.
ACCAAGAACTTTTTATCAATCACCAAGACAACTATTGTTATTGGTTTTATGACCCTAAAAATTATAATTGGCACCGTTTTGATGCGAAACTGATATCGAAAGGAAAAACAATTATTGCAACCAAAACTATTTCTCAGTTTTTCGATACTGAAGAGAAAGCGAACAAAGCATTTCAAACGCAAAAAACACCATTATACCTCACTTTTTTCTCCATAGAAGGGTCTTTCAGCAAAGAAGATGCGAAACTCGATCATGTAAAGACCTTCGTCCTTATTTTCGAAGATTAGGGTAATCTTCTTTTACGCAGCGCGCTACAATTTTGGCGCTATTGATGGCTAACGGAATACCGCCACCCGGATGCACCGTGACGCCTGCAAAATACAAACCCTTGAGTTGCTTGGAAAAATTGGGGTGCCTGAGAAAGGCAGAAAAAGCATTGTTGGAGGCATTGCCATAAATGGAGCCTTGCTTGCCGCTATATCGGGCATCTATCAAGCGTGGTTCATTGATTTGCTCAACCTCTATGAGCGGCTCAATATCAGTTCCTAAAGACTGAGATAACTTCTGAAGAATGCGCGTGCGCAACAATTGAATTTCATGATCCCAATCTTGCCCAACATGAATAGGCGCATTGACCATCACAAACCAATTTTCTTTACCAGCAGGTGCATCTTGTTTTTCAACCTTGGAAGAGATGTGCACATAGACCGTTGGGTCTGGATAAAGCGTTTTACTTTCAAAAATTGCCTTGAACTCAGCTTGGTAGTCCGTTGCAAAAAAGATATTATGTACGCCCAGTGCAGCAAAACTTTTGTTGATTCCCCAATAGAAGACAACAGCAGAACTGGACTTTTCTTGTTTCAATAAAAATTGAGGTGCCTTCACTGTGGGCAAGAGTTGTTCATAGGTGTAGTGAATATCCATATTCGAAACCACGATGTCAAACGAATAGCGGGCTTTTTGGGTTTGCAAACCTGTTATTTGCTTATTCTGGTGCAAAATTTCTATAACGCGCTCATTGGTATGAAATTGCACACCGTGCTGAAGCGCTAATTCATAAGGTCTTCTAGTAATTTGAACCATACCTCCTACCGGCAGTGCTGGACCTTCGTTGAGTTCCAACTGCGCAATGATATTGAGCATCGCTGGTGCTAAATATGGCGAACTTCCATTATAGGTAGCCAGGCGATCCAAAATTTGAGCAGCTTTCGGATTTTTAAATTGTTGGCGATTGGCAGCATGCATGGTCTGATGCAAACCGTATTTAAAAAGACGAGAAAGCGCTATGAGTAGCGGTTTACCCAGTAAGTGCTTGATGCGATGAAGCGAAATTTGAATAAATACCGGATAAATGGCTTTGTAGTTCAGAGAGAGGCGATCGAGGTATTTTTTAGTTTTTACCGCATCTTCTCCAAAGTGTGCTGCAAAGGTTTGAGCAACTTGTGCATTACCAATAGGCATTAGAAGTTGTTGACCATCATTGTAAAAATAGCGGCAAGACTCCTTTAATTGGTGAAAGGGAAATTCTTGCGCTGGGTCTAAGCTATGAAGTAAATCTTGCAGCAAGTGGGGCTCCGTGAAAACAGATGGGCCCATGTCAAAGCGGTAAGCGTCCAGTCTTTGCTCGATGATTTTTCCGCCGATCTGTGCATTGGCCTCAAAAACATGTACTTCTAAGCCCAAACGCTTCAATTCAATGGCGCTTGCCAATGCTCCTATTCCAGATCCAATGATACCTACCTTCATATTTAAAGGACAAAATTCATGTAAAAAAGTTCAATTTCCTCAGTGTAGACGGGGTTTTTAGCCACGTTTATCAACAAAATGGGCATTTTTTCAACATTTTTGCACTTTTTTTTGCTTGAAACCTTTGTTGGCATTGATATTCAGATATATTTGTTCCGATAATTAATTTCTAACTAATTAAAACTAACTTATTATGAACAAGGCTGAATTAATCGACGCAATCGCAGCGTCTGCAGGATTGTCAAAAGCTGATGCAAAACGTGCATTAGACGGATTCGTAAGCGCTACAACTGGTGCTTTAGCGAAAGGAGATTCTATTTCTTTAGTAGGTTTCGGATCTTTCGGAATTTCTAAAAGAAATGCACGCAATGGTCGTAACCCTAAAACAGGTGCGGTTATCAAAATTGCTGCTAAAAACACAGTTCGCTTCAAGGCTGGTGCTGACCTTTCTAAAAGCGTAAACTAATTCAGTTTCAACTGAAATAAAAAAGGGCTGTCTCACAGAGATAGCCCTTTTTTTTTATGTAGCACTTTGCTTTGGGATGATTTTCCAAAACAAGCCTGGAACAAATCTTTTCATGTAGACGGCCAACAATTCCTTTCCACCAATTAAAATTTCTCTTTTCTTTTTAGCCAAACCTGCTAACATTTCCGATACACAATGTTCAACAGGCATTCCATTAGCCTGATTATCATCCATTTGTCCATGCACCTCACCTGCTGCTGTTAACGCACGCTGGGAAATAGGCGTATTGATTTTTCCTGGAAAAGCGATGCTCACGTGTATGCCGTTTTTTGCTTCTTCCATGGCGAGGCTCTCGTAATAACCTACTAATGCCGCCTTAGAGGCACTGTAGATCGATCTCAAATGAAAGCCAAATTTTCCGGCAATACTACTAACGACTAAAAATTGTCCTGAACCTTGCTTTTGGAAGATGGGTAAAACAGCCTTTGTAAGGGCAATATTTCCAAAGAAATTTACTTCCATGAGTTGGCGATTGACATCCATATTTGTTTCGGCTGCACTTGCTCGCTGTGAAACACCGCCATTATTGATCAAAATATCAATGCGCCCAAATTGCGCAAGTATTTGATCGATGTAGA
>CAYPVA010000237.1:0-2834 GCA_964414045.1 uncultured Lishizhenia sp.
CTTATTGTAGGCATCATTGACCGCGTTGGCGGTATCATCTCAACAGAAGGCCTATCATTTGACGAAGTTCGCGCGCTTTTCATCAACAAAAATGGCAATGAGTTAGCTGCACCAAACATGCTCAGTTACGAAGCAACCAACCAAGCATTTTGGTCCACGCCTGCCGATATATTTATCCCTTGTGCAGGCAGCCGCATGATCAACGAAGAACAACTCGAGCAATTATTGAAAGCTGGTGTTAGTGTTATTTCATCTGGTGCAAACGTTCCATTCGCCGATCAAGAAATTTTCTTTGGACCTATTGCTGAAAAAGCTGACGCCAACCTCGCTCTCATTCCTGACTTCATTGCCAACTGCGGCATGGCAAGGGTTTTTGCTTATCTCATGAGCTCCGATCTACCGAGCTTAGAAGATGCGCTTATTTTCGAAGACGCCAGTCAAACTATTTTTAACGCCTTACAAAAAACGCATTCAATCCATCCGGGCAATACCGGTATTGCCAAAGCTGCTTTTGAAATTGCGCTGAAGCAACTCGTATAATAGCTATGTCGCTTTCGCTTATCCTCGTTCTCATTTTTCTCTTGGGTTACACCGCGGTAACTTTAGAGCATACGTTAAAAATAGATAAGCTCATCCCATCCCTATTGATGATGGCAATCTCATGGGCATTCATAGCGATATCTTCAATAAATATTGAAGTAACCAACGAAATATTGCTGCATCATTTTGGTAAGACCTCCGAAATCCTGATTTTTCTCATGGGTGCAATGGCCATAGTCGAAATGATCGATTATTTTGATGGATTTAACAGTGTGCAGCGGCTCATCAATGTCAAAACCAATTACGGTTTATTGTGGGTCATTTCGATACTTGCCTTCGTGTTATCCGCCGTCATTGACAACCTGACCGCAACTATTGTCTTGATTTCTATACTTCGGAAACTCGTAAAAGTCAAGGAGCTGAGGCAATGGATGGTAGGGTTTGCAGTCATTAGTGCAAATGCAGGCGGTGCTTGGTCTCCTATTGGAGATGTGACGACAACCATGCTCTGGATTGGAGGAAAAGTTAGTGCCCTCAAACTCATTGAACACTTATTGCTTCCAGCTTTACTGACCATTATTGTGCCTTTACTCATCGCCAAACGCATCCCTATTTTTAGCGGTAGTTTTGAATCCTCGGACCGTCAAAAAACGAAAAAAAATGCAGGATTTGTATTAGTAACAGGCTTGTTTTTAATCGTACTTGTACCGGTCTTTAAGTCGCTCACACATTTACCGCCTTACATGGGTATGTTGTTTTCTCTTGCACTTTTTGCGCTCATCGGTGAATTTTTAAGTAAACGCCATTTAAACTTAAGTTCAATCAATGAAGGAAGTAAGGCTGATCATGTGGGCCCCACATTAAAATCATTGAGTAAAATTGAAATGCCCTCAATCCTATTCTTTTTAGGAATCCTGATGACTGTCGCAGGTTTGGAATCGATGGGGCTAATTGCGCAATTTGGTGAAAATATTTTAGCAACCGGGATTTCGAAAGAGCTTTATATTTCATTATTAGGTGTTGGGTCGGCCATTGTTGACAATGTTCCATTAGTAGCAGCATCAATGGGCATGTTTAAAGATGTCATAGACGCTGATTCTTGGCATATGATTGCGTTTGCCGCCGGAACAGGTGGTTCCATACTCATCATAGGTTCAGCTGCCGGCGTAGTTGCAATGGGTATGGAACAAATTGCATTTGGTTGGTACCTCAAACGCATAGCACCTTTAGCGCTAATTGGTTACCTGGCCGGTCTAGGTGCCTTTATTTTTCTTTGATTGCAACGTTGAATAAAGATCAAACATATTTAGATTGTGTGGCGTGGCTCTTTGCTAAATTCCCCGCTTACCAGCAAATTGGTGCTAGCGCCTACAAACCCGGATTGGAGCGCGTTGAGTTACTTCTTGAAAAATTAAACATCGATCCTCAACTCATCCCGAGCATTCATATTGCAGGTACCAATGGCAAAGGAAGTACTGCTGCCTATTGCGCAAGCATCCTCACTGAAAAAAAATATAAAGTGGGGCTTTTTACCTCACCGCACATTTATGATTTTTCAGAACGAATCAGGGTCAATGGAACGCCTATTTCTGAGGGATTCGTTATTTCATTTTGTGAAAAAGTCAGGCGCGAATTACCCCATCTAGATGCCAGTTTTTTTGAATTAACATTTGCCATGGCACTCGCCTATTTTCAAGCGCAAAAGTGCGACTACATGGTGATAGAAACGGGGTTAGGTGGCAGGCTAGATGCCACAAATGTAATTTATCCTCGCCTTTCAATCATTACCAATATTTCACTTGATCATCAGGAATTTCTGGGCAATACGCTGGAAGATATTGCCAAAGAGAAAGCCGGAATCATTAAAAAAAACATACCCGTAGTCATTGGCGAGAAAAGCATACATACCGCTCAAGTATTTGAGCAACAAGCGCAAGCATTAATGGCTCCGCTTTATTTTGCTGTAGCGTTCCCTATTGATCCGCAATTTTTAATAGGAGTTCAGGGCTATGCAAAACAAAACCTGAAGAATGCGCTGGTAAGCCTCAACCTCCTAGGAGAGGAATTAACGCCGCAGCTCATTTCTATTTCACTTCAAAATCTTTTTCGAAACACGGGGCATTTTGGGCGTCTAGAGCTGGTGCAACAACAACCAAAAGTCCTTGTCGATGTTTCACACAACACAGCCGGAATAGAGGCCACATTGCGCGTCATCGAAAACGAGTTTAGCGGTAAACTATACATCATTTATGGTGCTGCCAAAGATAAAAACGCTGCAGAAATACTCGCCTTGT
>CAYPVA010000238.1:0-2827 GCA_964414045.1 uncultured Lishizhenia sp.
AGAAAATGGTCTAAGCAATTGTTTGAAACGGATTTAATGAGTTGATTTATGTTTAATTTATCAATGGCTATCTTGTTGCTTACGGGTTTATTTCCGCTGAGCTTTGCTTTTAAAAGCTACCTCAAGAGTAGAGATAGTAAAATGCTTGTGTTGTTTCTGTGGTTTGCTGTTAGGATACTAGAAGCCTTGACTTGTTTTGTCTTAGTAAAGATTGGTAACATGACTCTTTTCGCTTATGGTTATTTTTCCATTGTTTTAGAGACGATTTTAATGATTGGTTTGGCTCAGTTAGCACTGAATTCAAAATCAAAGATTTGGTTTGTACTGTACTTAGTTCCCATTCAAGTGCTTTTTTATCAAGGAATTGTAGGTGCAACGCCGCTGGTAGAAGTATCCAGATTTGAAATCAACATGTATTATTACGCCATTAGTTGCATCCTTTTGCTTGTTCTGATTTTTAGAAACAACACGGAACCTCATTTTCTTAGACTGTTTCAACTGCTTTTTGTTTATCACATGGTGGTCTTCTTTTATGCGGCTAATTTGGAACTTATTCGCCCACATAAAGATCTTATGGACCACACATATCCATTCTTTTTAGCTGTCGTAGCCATTTTTAATCTCGGTTTTGCTTACCTCATTCAAAAAAATCGAGTTGCCTTTGCCAGTGTCCAGTCGTCTAATTAACAAGAACTTATGTTTTACTATTTTTTTTCATACGGTTTGGTCTTGTTTGACGCCATAATTCTTTTTACAGTTTTGCGGCTATACTTACAAACCAAGCAAAGCGTAATTGGGACACTTGCGTTGTGGTTTGGCTCTCGATTTTTGTCCGTTTTTCTGCCCTATATCTGGAATGATTTTTTTGGCTGGACAACCGTTCATATTCAAAATTTTTCAGTGCTGACAGAGGGGGTGCTGATGGTTCATTTTTGCAAGTTACTTCTCGCTAAGGA
The DNA here is from genome assembly GCA_964414045.1 of uncultured Lishizhenia sp. Classification (GTDB taxonomy): domain Bacteria; phylum Bacteroidota; class Bacteroidia; order Flavobacteriales_D; family Crocinitomicaceae; genus UBA952. The sequence continues at coordinate 957 of CAYPVA010000238.1, forward strand.
AACGAAATTATGGGGGCTACTCTATGCTTTGCCTGTACTATTTTATCTCACAGAACTCTATCTGACCAAACTTGGTGACGTAATTTACTATACGTCTTCGATTTCTTATTATATACTGGTTTGCGCACTTCTGTATTGGGTGATTCAAAAAGCAAAAATTAGCATTGTACTTTTAAGATATGTGTATGTCTTGCTGATTTTTCACATGACGGTCATGATTTATATTCTTAACCTGTCCGTCGTGCTTTATAATGCAGAACTCTTGTTCATTGTTTATCCTGTATTTTTCACGGTGTGTGTCTTGTTTGATACGATAAGTATCTACTTCTTCAGAAAATACTTGCAACAACCTTTTCAAACCCCTTATCAAAGCGAAAATGCATATTGAAGAGAGTAAACTTGCGCTGATCATCATTTTTGGCATGCTTTTTTCTTTAGCGATGGCGCTTGGGATGGTTTTGCTTTCCAATAAGAACAGACGCATTCTGGAACTGAGCGAAGAATTATTACAAGAAACCCTGCAAAATAAAGAACTAGAGAAAATTGGCGCCGTGCTCAAAACCCAAGAAAACGAACGTACAGAAATTGCCAGGCAGCTCCACGACGAAGTAGGGGGCTTGTTGTCGGTGGTGCAAAAACAGATCTTACTTGCCAAACGAAAGGGTGAAAAAGGCGTCATTGACACAGCCGCGCTCATGAGTGCCAGTGAGTTCTTGCAAGATAGCATTGATCAGATGCGCCTGATTACCAAAGAACTGATGCCGCATTACTTACTCAAATTTGGATTGGCAAATGCGATTGAACGCATGGCGCAGCAAAAAACACACAATTTGATCGAGCAATTTAGCTTTGAGTCAACTTTAGACGAAGCTACAATGCTCTCAGAGGAGGTCATGACACATAACTTTTTTATCGCAAGTGAGTTACTTACCAATCTTCTGAAGCACAGTGGTTCTACACAAATCAACCTAAAGCTTTCATTGAGCCTTTCAAATGAATTGTTGTTACAAATTCAGCACAACGGTAAGGGGCTCAGTCAGTATGATTACGAAAAACTAGCCTCGGCCTCCGATACTTTTGGCTTAGAAAACATCCGTTACCGACTCGCAATCATTGGAGCGGCGATACAATATGAAATAGATGACCAATTGGCTCAAACAATTGTTGTGAGTCCGCTCAAACAAGCAGCTATCGCATAACATGAACTCAGATATACTTCAATCGCCAAAAATTCGCATCGCCTTGGTTGATGATCATTTAGTGGTCAGAAAAGCGTTGTGTAAAATGCTAGCTGAATTGTCGAATATTGAAGTTGTATTCGACGCAGCCGATGGCAAGCAATTTCTAGCGCTACTTGAGCAGCAGCCTATAGATGTGGTTTTACTAGATCTTGAAATGCCTGTGATGAATGGTTGGCAAACAATTAAAGCCCTTCAGGAGTCTGTAAACAAGCCGAAAATCATTGTGCTTACCATGCATGCAGACCTCACAATTGCTGCTGAAATGCTCAGTGCCGGTGCCAATGCTTATTTGCTCAAGGAATGTTCAATCGATGAAATGCAAGATGCCATCGTTTCAGTTTTTAACGGCGACGAGTTTGACAATACACTTGCCAAAAAAGTGAAGGAGCTCAGTCAAGTACATCCTGCTCAAAGCTTTACCAAAGCACCGTTTGAGCTAGATGAACGTCAAATGAAGCTTCTTCAGCTGATTTGTGATGGTTTTACAAGTAAACAAATCGGTGAGTTGTTGGCAACCTCTAAAAAGAACATCGATCGCTTGCGTACACAACTCATGAAAAAATTCGATGTCAGTACGGCAAATGAATTGATACGCGTGGCGATTCTATATGGCTTTTATAAACCACGCAG
>CAYPVA010000239.1:0-2816 GCA_964414045.1 uncultured Lishizhenia sp.
ATTTGGAGAATTTGAACTCGCCGAACCTCTTCTATAATAGGTTTTTACATTAACTGAGCCAGGAACTAAGGAAGCATTTGTTTCCCCCGCAATGTCTGAAAAACCAGAGATGGCAGATGTAGTTGATTTTTGCCATTGATATTGAACCGTACCAGAGTTGACTGTTGCAACAGCTGTTGAAGTTATCGTAGTAGCAGTGGTTCCTGCACAAATTGTTTGGTCCGAACTAATTTCCCCTGATTCAAATATTCTATTTCTAAATACATCCAATGTATTATTAGAGGTATTGGCTGCCAAAATATCCGGTTTATTATCCCCGTCGATATCCACAATCTCTAGTTGTTGATAGGTGGATGACCCAGAAATAATAATCACAGCCGGTGCAAAAGAAATACTACCGGAAGTAGATGTATTTTGTAAATAGGCAATTTTAGAATTAACCCCAAACGTATATTCGCCTGTTATAATATCTGGTTTACCATCGCCATTCATATCTGAAATGGCTAATGAAGCCGTATTCGTAAATCCAGCAATCGCAAAATCTTGACGTGCGGTTAAAGCAATCGTACCTGGAGTGGAAACATTTCGGGTTATGGAAACAGAGGCATTCGTGCTATTGGTAGCAGCGACATCTAATTTCCCATCACCATCAAAATCAGCTAGCTTAACAGTGTAAACCTTTCCTCCCGCACCTACAACATAAAGTGACTGGTTAAACGTAAAGGCTTTCCCATCAGGATTCCCTTTTGTAGTTCTATTCTCAGCCACAATAATCATGGCTTCAGACCCATACACTACATCCGTTCTTCCATCACCGTCAATATCCCCAGCATCACCACCATAGGCATTAGAGAAATTCAATAATTGACTATAAGAATCTGTTTTAGTCGTATTCCCAGTATCAAAAGAGTAGGAATTATTTATACTGTTATTTTTCGAATAATAAGCAGTATTAGGTGTTGCAGAACCATTTAGGCCAAATAAATCAATTCGGCCATCTAGGTTAATATCAATTGGTAAAAAAGAAGCGTCTACTTTGTATTTTCCCGTACTAGGCAAAAGCGAAACAAAAGAACCTAAAGCTGGAGAACCGGCAGCGACACTAGTATTTGGACTAACAAAACCTCCATCATTAATAGCATTAGATGACGCTAAATCTAACTTTCCATCGTTGTTTAAATCTGCAACGACTAGGTTTTTAGATGAGTTTGTTGCATAAGTAGGCTTAGTTCCCGAATAATTACTAACGTTTGCAAAAGTACTCGCATTAACCTCCCCAGCAGTAGCCGTATTTTTTAAAATCTTAGGCGTTCCATCGACCCCATAAGAAACAACATCCACTTTATTATCTAAGTTAATGTCTGCCAAAGCAAATTTCTGTGAAATACTTAGCGGAAAGGCTGAGGCAAAAGCTACCGCAGGCTCAAAAGCATTATTCGAGTATTCATAAGATTTATAATCTGCTGTAGAGAGAATCGAATTAATGGGCAAAAACTTATCTGCTGAAACACAGATAAGTTTATTCGTTTTATTCAAAACGGTGAAATTATTCAAACTTGCATGAGGCGGAATGGTTACTACGATCGAAGTCTCACTCGCTGAAGTAATGGGACAAACCACACCACCTAAATATACCACATTCGCAGCAGCATTTACACCAAAATTCTCACCTGAAATCGTAACACTTGAACCAAGAGCCCCCTTCTTCGTACTAATCGATGTAATCCGAGGTGTTGGGACGTAAGTTACACTTACCTCATCTATACCAACAGGGCCACTATTTAGCCCATTAAAAGTATAAACAGGAGTGGGACAAGTAAAATTAATGGTAATATTTTGCGTAACACGAACATTTGCTGGAACATAAAAAGTCATTCGGTTTGTCCCTTGACCACCTGTAATAATTGCTCCACCAGTTACACCCCAAACCAGTCCATAATTTTGTCCATTTGCTGGAGTAAACGTAACGGAGTAATTATTATTTGGCTGAAAATTAGCCGCAGAAGGAACTAGTGTACCAGTCGTCGGTTTGATACAAATAGGGGGAACTTGTGTATAACTAGTTTGATTGATTGCTGACCATTCAAATACTACACGATAACTAACACCAGGAACCAAGGTATTCGAGGTAAACGATACTGTTCTGTCGGTTATAAGAGGATTTGAATTTGTATAGGGAGTCCAGTTTGCAGAATTGCTCAATACTGTTCTAAAGGCAGCATCTGCATTATACTTAGAATCGGTAGGCATTCCTGAGGAAAATGCATCGGTTCTTAGAAATAAACAGCGTGGTGGATTCGACGTAATTACCCCGTTTTTATACTTAAAAGAAATCGAAATAGAGGTAGCATTCGCAGGTACCACAAAATCCTTATAAATATAAATAGTGGAATTAGCTCCTTGTTCTGTAGTAATTGATTGGATAGAAGGTGTATTAGAAACATAGGCTCCCGAAGAACCTGCTGATTTAACGGTAGATCCTACATACCATTTATTAATTTGTGCTGCATTCACAATGGTCCAGCCATGAGCACCTTCAAACCCCCCATCTGAAGTAGGATTAATCAGGTAATTAGTTGTTTGACCAAAAGCTAATTGGCAAAAAAACAAAAAGAATAATAAACCAGATTTATACACAGAAAACTTCATTGGCAAATACTACAACGAGATCCTTAAGCAAACCTAAGGATCTCGCTAGTGAATTAAATACTTAACTTATTTAACTACTTTAATCTCTACACGGCGGTTTAGCTTCTTACCTGCTAGCGTTTTATTGCTATGTGCAGGCTTGCTTTCTCCATAATAAGTCGACTCAA
>CAYPVA010000240.1:0-2800 GCA_964414045.1 uncultured Lishizhenia sp.
GTGTGATTTGGACTTTGATTTTATTAGCGACTGTCAAGTATATTTATTTTGCACTTAATGCCGATAACAAAGGTGAAGGAGGGATTTTCGCCTTGTTTGCCTTACTTAAAAAGAAAAACATCAAGTGGATCATCATTCCGGCACTCATCGGTTGTGCGACCCTAATGGCAGATGGCTTCATCACACCTGCGATTTCTATTTCCTCAGCGGTGGAAGGGGTGAACAACATTTTTCCGGAAATGCCAATTATCCCAATTGTTGTCAGCATTATCGTGATTTTATTTGTCATTCAGCAATTTGGTACGGCAGCGATCGGCAAGATGTTTGGACCAGTCATGATCATTTGGTTCGCTTTTCTGGGTTATTTGGGCTTTATTAATGTCATGCACAATACTTCGGTATTACAAGCAATTAATCCTTGGTATGCCTATAACTTGGTAGTCAATGTAGATGGTGGCTTCGCCGTTTTGGGTTCGGTATTTCTTTGTACAACCGGGGCTGAAGCATTGTATTCAGATTTAGGTCACTGCGGAAAAGGCAATATTCGTTTGTCTTGGGGCTTGGTGTCGATTTTATTGGTGTTGAATTATTTTGGTCAAGCTGCACTTTGTTTATCGCCTGATTTTCATTTGACGGCCAAGCAAACCGTATTCTACGCAATGGTTCCTGAGCACCTCATTCCATTTGCTGTTGTGATTGCCACAGCGGCTACGATTATCGCGTCACAGGCGCTCATTACAGGTGTATTTACCCTAATGAACGAAGCAATTAAACTCAAGCTTTGGACCAACCTCAAAGTGAAATACCCATCTGAACATCAAGGTCAAATCTACATTCCTTTTATCAATTGGTTCTTGATGGTGGGATGTTTGGTTGTTATTGCCATCTTTAAAAGGTCTTCTGAAATGGAGCACTCTTATGGGTTGGCCATTACGATCAACATGGTCATGACTTCCATCTTGATGGCGACCTTACTGTTTATTCGCTATCCTAAATTGAGAGTTGTTTTCAGTACGATATTCCTTATTTTTATCAGTATTGAAATGATTTTCTTGATCTCCAATATGGGTAAAATCGTTTCTGGCGGTTGGTTTACTTTAGTGTTATCAATAGGTTTCTTTCTGTTGTTGTTCTTATACTTCAAGGCCAAAAACCTACGCAACAGCATCACTGAATACCTTCCTATGAATTCAGTTATTCCATTGATTAATGCGGTACATGAAGATAAAGGTGTGGTATTCGAAGCCTCAAACTTAGTTTTTCCAACGCGTTCAAATTCTGCAAATAAACTTGACTTAACCGTTTATCATTCTTTGTTCTATAAAAAACCTCGAAAGGCAGGCACCATTTGGTTTTTACACCTTGACATCCTGAACGAACCATGGGGCGTGCATTATTCAGTGCACCAGATCATTGATAAGCGCTGTTATTATGTAACGCTTCAAATGGGCTTCAAGGAAGAGCACCGCATTGAATACATGATGCGCAAGATTTACTGTAAAATGATCGAAAAGGGCGAGCTCAGTGGCGAAAGTGTCTTTGAAAGCGTACGCGGTAAACTTGACCAAGTCGATTTCAAATTCATCGTTTTGAATTCTAGGGTGGCGATGGACAACCAACTCACGCCATTCCAGAAATTATGTGTGCGCGCTTATCGTTTTGTGAAATCTACAGGGCTTAAACCTGCCGAAGACTTCGGACTTGATAAAACCAACGTTGTAGTGGACTACATTCCGATTACGGTTGCCAAGCAAGTAGACCAAGAGCTCATCGAAGATTTCGAGAACTACTCTCAAAAGATTTAAGACTTACGATACCTCAAAATAATTGAGGTCTTTGCCAAAAGTCTCTTTTAGCTGACTCAAACTATACAAGGCCAGCCCAATAAACAAGCATCCTACAACGGTGGCTGAAACCCCGTCATTGATGCCCATGCTGACCAAAAGACTAAAAAACAAGACAACAATATTGACTGATCCCCGCACAAAATTGGGGATGGTATTTGCTGTGGTAGAGCGGATGTTGGTACCAAATTGTTCTGCGGCAATTGTGACAAAAATGGCCCAATAACCCGTTCCTGACCCTAGAAGAAAACATAGGAAATAATACGTGTTGTTCGTGATGTTATATTGGTGAACAACGCCTAGAAAAGCAATGGTCACAAACAAAGAAAAGACCAAATAGAGCTGGACCACCTTTTTTCGACTCTGCCACCATTGGCTCAAAAATCCGGCGAGTAAATCACCTGCACTGAGCCCCAAATAACAATACATCACGGCTTTTCCATTGGAGATGTCATAGACACCCAGCCACGGCCCGAAATTATCTGCAGAGTTCATTACTAACAAACCAACGGTGTACCAAATTGGGATGCCAATGCTGATGCAGTGTAGGTATTTGATGAGGTTTTGTTTGTTGCTCAAAATGAGTTTGAGCTGCCCTTTTTGAATGTTTTTATCGGTATCCATTTGCTGAAAAAAGCCAGACTCTAAAGCTCCAACGCGTAAAAACAAGAGAAGTAAGCCCATGCTGCCGCCAATCAAATAGACCACTTGCCAATTTTCAGGTTGCCAGCCGCTCAGTTGAGCAATAAAAGCACCTACTATTTGCCCTTCTGCACCTACTAAAGATGCTGCAACGGCCCCGAGTGCGCCGAATGTCACGACAATCATGGTGCCGTAGCCGCGCGTTTCTTTAGGCATAAGTTCAGAAATGAGTGTGATGCCTGCGCCCAACTCGCCAGCTAGGCCAATGCCTGCGAGCAAGCGAATGGCTGTATAGCTCGGAATGTCGGTCACAA
>CAYPVA010000241.1:0-2793 GCA_964414045.1 uncultured Lishizhenia sp.
TTGTTGCATATGCTTATTCAGCAGCAGCTTCTTCTGATGCTTCTTCAGCAGCAGGGGCAGCTTCTTCAGTTGCCGGAGCTTCTTCCGCTACAACTTCTTCAGTTGCTGGAGCTTCTTCTGCCACAACTTCTTCAGTTGCTGGAGCATCTTCTGCTACAACTTCTTCAGCTGCTGGAGCTTCTTCTGCGACTTCTTCAACCGCTGGCGTATTTTTCGCTTCAACTGCAGCAGCTTTAGCAGCGTTCGTTGCAGCTTCAGCAGCTAAGCGATCGGCTTTTGCTTTTTCAGCACTTTTAGCAAGACCAGAGATTTTGCTGTCAATTTTTGCTTCTTTGTCAGCCAACCATTTGTTGAAACGCTCTTCTACTTGCTCAGCTGTTAATGCACCTTTCTTCACTCCGTTAAGTAAGTGATTTTTGTACAAAACACCTTTGTAAGATAGAATAGCACGAGCTGTGTCAGACATTTCGGCACCATTTTGAACCCATGTAAGTGTTGCGTCGAAGTTGATGTCGATCACAGCAGGGTTAGCAGTTGGGTTATAAGTTCCGAGTTTTTCGATGAATTTACCATCGCGTTTTGCACGGCTATCTGCAGCTACCAAATGAAAAAATGGTTTGCCTTTTTTACCGTGTCTTTGTAGACGAATGCGTGTTGCCATTGTACTTTACAGTTTAGGGTACGAAACCCAGATTTATAAATTAGTTAATTAAGGGTGCAAAGATACACATATTTGGTGAATCTAGCAAAGATTACTTTCCTTGTGCTTTGAAAACAATAATCACGGTATAAAACATGATTTTGATATCCAGTGCCAAACTCCGATTTTTTAAATAAATGAGGTCAAATTTCATGCGCTGCAGCATTTGATCAACATTCTCAGCATAGCCAAATTTGACTTGCCCCCATGATGTGATTCCCGGTCTGACACGAGTTAAATGGATGTATTGCGGTTCTACCTGTACGATTTGATCAATATAGAACTGTCGTTCCGGTCTTGGGCCAACTAAAGACATTTGACCCAAAAGCACATTGAGAAACTGAGGAAATTCGTCGAGCCTTGTTTTGCGCATAAAACGACCGATGGGCGTAATGCGTGGGTCTCCTTCGCTTGAAAGTTGAGGGCCCGCTTGCTCCGCATTGACATACATTGTTCTGAATTTGATGATTTTGAAATTCTTACCATTGAGCCCCACCCTATCCTGCAAGAAAAAAATTGGGCCCGGAGAGGAGAGTTTAACGGCTATGGCAGAGAAAATAAAGAAGGGAATCAAGGCAATTAAAGCCAAAAAGGAAAGTACTAAATCCATGAGGCGCTTGATGGCTCTTTGCCAATAAGGCATGACATCCGGATTGATTTCAATGAGTAAAGCCCCGTAAATGTTGGTCATTTCAACCGAACCTGCCAAAATTGTATACATATCTGGCAAGACTTTAATGCGAATTTTGCCGTTATCGATGCGCGAAATAATGTCTTTTAAACGGTCGTGATCGGAACTTTCCACAGCGATTATAACTTCCTCCACTTTTTGTGAGACAAGGACATGTTCTATCTCGGGCGTTTTACCTAAATGCGGCAACAAACCTGAAAGTAGATTATCACGGCCATTTACCTGAATAAAACCAACAAAATAGTTGATCATGTTTGGGCTTGCATTCAGTTCGTGGTAGATTTCAAGTGCTTTTTCATTGCCACCCACAATCAGCGTCCGAAAGCCATGACCGGCAGCCCTGATATAGCTGATCAGTATGGTCGTAAAGACCAATCGCGTAAAAACCAGCAGTGATAAATGAATGGCAAACAACCAACTCGTCAGTTGATAATAGCTTTGGTAGGTTTGGATTTGATCATCAAGCAACAATGTAAAAAACAACACGATTGTACCAAAAAATGTGGCACCTAAACTCATGATCAAGACTTTCATGCGAAAGAGCCGGCGTACATCATGATAGGTCCCTTGTAATAAATAGAAACAAAGCCAAAAAATTGGCAACAAAAATGTGCCTAATAAAAAGTTTCGATCCGGATGAAAGTCGTGCTGCTCAATGTATACTTGCCTGAAGTAAAAAAAGAGCGCCCATGCGAGCGCAGCGCTGAGATAATCAACACCCACCAAACATGCTATCCAAAAGCGATCTTTCACGGAAAATATACGACTTTTAAATTGTCAATCAAGATGATATTATTACTGACTTTACTGCTGTAAAAGGCTTTAAAAGCCTGCACATAATTGGTGTTATTTGGACCATAGCCAATGACTTCGCTGAGCAGGATATATATTTTCTTCCAACGCAAGGCATTTAGTGGACTTTGTTTCATGGTAGGCATGATATTTTCATTGGTACCATTGCTATTCACAAACAAAAGGTAGTGGGTAAAATCAATGGAATTGCAGTAATCGATTTCCAAAACGGCCTGCTTTCCTTTTGGAATGGTGAGTTGCTGATCTTGATTGGTATAGGCAATCCACATGGAGTCTTGAGACGTCAGTTGGATCTTAGCATAATAATTTCCGTTGAACCATTTCAATGAATCGTTCGCAAGGTTAAGATGTGCAGAAGATGTATTCGGATCGTCAGTGAGTTTGATGTTGATGTCTTCAAAATCTTCTACCCAAAAGGTAAGACCGTCTTTATAATGTGTCACCGGATTCAAGGTGAGCGTTTGATTTTTAGTTAAGGTTACATTGACCTCAAAGGGCACCATGTGCTCATTTTTCATTTTCGTCGCGCTAATGCCATTGATTTTAATGGTCGGATAGATACGGATATTGCAAAGACCATCTTTGAGTA
>CAYPVA010000242.1:0-2790 GCA_964414045.1 uncultured Lishizhenia sp.
TAAAATAAAACATTTAAAAAGATGCCTTGATTTGCAGGCATTCCATAAATAGCATCTATTTAGAGTAAATTATCATGAAAAGCATTTCATTCTTTATCATAAGTATTTTAGTTTTTTTCTTTGGCAGTGCGGCATGGGCTCAATTAACCATTAGCACAGCAGCTCAATCAGGGACTGTAAACACCACTGGCACGAATCCAGTGACTCTAAGCGCTACGGGTGCTGCTAATATTTCAACTTCAGCAATTGAGGGATATTTGAATAATGACATTAGTGTAATTATAATTTCAGATGGTAGTGTTACCTTATCCAACCCCATTTCAAAAAGCACTGGGGCTGCAGCAAGTCTATCATTACAAGCTGCAAATGGCAGCATGAATATCAATGCTAATATTATTTCTACATCAAACGCGCTCAACCTAGTGCTCTGGACTAATGTTTCAAGCACGGCAGGCACGGGTCTACGCCTTGCTAACTCTACCATCAATACAAACGGCGGTCATCTTTATGCCGGTGGCGGATCAACAACAGAGACACTCAATGGCTTAACAGTTCCAACAGGTTATACCAATTCAAATACCGCGAACAATAGCCACGGTATAGCAATAGCGAGTTGTAATATAAATACAAACGGCGGAGAATTACGTATGAAAGGGAGTATGAGTGCTCTAGACGGTTCAAATACTGGTTTTCATATATATGGAACAACCAATATCACCTCTGGTGCTGGTAATCTGTCACTCTACGGACTACGCACAGGTAATCCAAATACAGGAGCAGGATTATTCATCGGGACCGATATAAACAACCCATCAACAAGTGTAGGCACGGGAAATGTAAGTATCTCTTCCACCAGTGGTAACATTTACATGGAAGGTACTACAGCAAATATTAGTGGTGCACACAGCTGGACTCATGGTTTGGTATTTGTGATATATTGGGGAGACGACTTAAGTATATCTTCAACCACTGGGAACATAACATTATTTGGTGACGGCACCAGTGCTGCTGTCTATACCGGAGAAGCGCTAGGCTTTGCTATACAATCAAACAGCCCCACAGGTTTGACTCAAATTACAACTGATGGAGGAAATATATCGATAACGGGTAAAAGTTCAAATGATGTTAGCGGGGACTTTGGAATTGCTTTACGTGCAAACAGTGCTATTGGTAATATTACCATTGGTGATGCAAATTCAGGAAATGTGACGTTGCGTTTTGGGTCCTTACAAACTACTGTTCCTGGAACAAATGTAGCTGGCCGAATCGCACTTGGTGGAACAGGTGCATGTCTCTTAGAAGGCATTAGTAGTGCCGCATTTGCTTCTGCGGTTGACATCACCACGGCTTATGCTTTTGGATCGACTTTTTCTAGCTTGCAAATCGGAAGTTCGAGCAATAACCAGAGCATTTCTCTTAGTGCACCAAGCACGGTAAATGGGCCTTTGACTATTTTTGGTTCAAGTGCAACTATTCAGGGCACTGTTGCTTTGACACTCAGCACGGCAAAACTATTAGCTAAGGCAACTGGCAACATCAATTTGTCATCAAACATCACCACGAACAATGGCGATGTAATTCTATGGTCCGATGCAGATAATAACAACGCAGGTTCGATTACTTTGGCTGATAACATTACAGTCAATACAGCCAATGGCTCAACCTTAAGTAACCTTTCAGGGGGTGGAAACATCGTATTTGCCGGTGGTGCCGATAACGGCGCCAATTCAGGAATTTCCGGTGACAATATTCCAGATAATTTTGCGCAAAGTGCTACTGGCCTTGGTTTGTCTCTTGGCACTACAGAAGCTAGTCTTACACAATGCTACTCTGGTGGTGGAGATATTATTTTTAATGGGAAAAGTACATACACCGCTGGTAATTCTATGGACAGAATTGGTGTAATGCAAAACGGGAAATTAATGGCCAATGCCGGGAATGGTTCGATTATTGTCAATGGCTCCAGCAGCGGTTTCTACGCCATAAATTTTGTTTACCTCTCAGGTGCAACTGTAAATGACCCTAATTACTTGACGCTTATTTCAAATAAATCAACGGGAAATGCCATTCAGATTTCCGGAACTTCGGTAAATAATTATGGTATCGTTTTCAATTATAATTCGCCAAAACAAGTTTTAGCAACAGGCGGAGGGAATATTCAAATGACAGGTGTAGCAGGAGGAAACTATGGTGTCTTCTTACAAAATGTAAACCTTCTATCTACAACAGGAGATATCAACATAGACGGTGGAACCTTAGGAATTAGAATCCCTTCTGGTGGGGTAAGATTTGGGTCTTTTGCAGGAACTCCTATTACCAGTAGTTCCTCGAATATTAAATTAATAGGGAATGTACATACTATTGATGACCCTAGTGTATTATCTTTAACTACAGGGTTTTCAACCTCAGGGACGATAACCGTAGAGCCAAAAAGCACAAGTTTTTCAAGCGCATTTACCTGGCCAAGTTACTTGACCACCACCTCAGCAACGAGCGGCTTAACAATTGGCAAACTCAATAATACTGCCGATATTGTTTTGAATGCAGCGCAAAATATCAATGGTCCTATAACTATTTATGGGGGCGCCCTATCGGGTTCAGGCGTTTTGAGTTTAGCCAGTGGTAATAACCTCTCTCTTTACCTTTCATCTAACTCGACCTACGGCGGTGCTATCAACGGCACTGGCGCAAACATTATCAAAACCGGCGCCGGAACAACAACATTAAGCGCAGCTTGCGGCTACACAGGTTCCACTACCGTAAATGGAGGCACGCTTCAATTTAACGAAA
>CAYPVA010000243.1:0-2785 GCA_964414045.1 uncultured Lishizhenia sp.
ACCCTCGCTATCCAGAAACGTTCGAGCGAGGTTTGGCAAATATTGGGTGCCGTCAAAACCGAATTCACGAAGTTTGGCGGTGTATTGGAAAAAGCGCGCAAGAAAATCTCCGAGGCCGACACCGAACTCGAAAAGTTGGTCACTACCCGCACCAATCAGTTGATGTCCAAACTCAAGAAAGTTGAAGAATTGCCCGCTTCTCAAAGCAGCCAACTCCTTGATGGCCCGCTAGAGACCTTCGATGACATTGACGATACGGAGGAGTAGGGCAGAACGTGGCTAAAACATTAGCGCAGCAAGTATTCGGAAGCATTGAGCACTGGTAGTTGTGCTGCCTTGAAATCTTTTTTGTTGCGTGTTATAATCACCTGTGCACCGTGTGTTAGGGCAGTAAAATATTGAAAGCCATCCTCAATATCCTGAAATTCAGAGGCCAAAGCAAGTTCAATGGTTTTGTCATCAAGCGGTAAAATACTTACCAAAACTTTGAATTGCTGTAAGTATTTTTTCGCAGTAGCAACCTGGTGATATTTTGAGAGGGCATAGCTCGCATTGGCAAAACTCAAGGCCGAAATTTGCAACTCAATTTGTCCCTGATCAGCTAAAGTGAACAATGCCTGTGCATCTTTGTAAAAAGGTTCGCGCTGCGCCAATAAATCAATAATGATATTGGTATCCAAGAATACTTTTTGCATCAGGCGTGCTTTTTTTCTTGGTACTGACGGTAAGCATCCTTTTCGTCATTATCATTCGGAATAATGCCTGTTAGCGCCGCAACTACAGGGCTCACCGCTGTTTCCTTGGTATTTTCTAGCGTTAAAGACTGTAAATAGGCCTCGATGAGTTTAGACAAACTCAGGTTTTGCTGCTTGGCATACAGCTTGGCTTTTTCGATGGTGCCTTTTTCTATATTGAGCGTGAGTTTGGTATGCATGGCGATTTGTCTTACGTACAAATGTAAAAAATAATTACGTAATACTTCATCCCCTAGGAATAATTGCTTCGATTTCATGAATGAAAGATTTGATTCTTCAACTCAAGATTTGAAAAATTATTTGAAAATGAAATAGGATGAAAAGGCCCTACGCCTCTACCGCTGCTTTCTTTGACTGGCGGTACAAAAAGCTTTCGTAGATGAAACGCTTGGCGAAGCGCACCTGCTTGTCGGCGTTGATCAGCTTTTTATAGACATTGGCATTGACGCCAAAATACTCGTAGCTAGCGCCATTGGTAAAGGTAATTTCGAGTAACAAACCTTTGTGGCGGAAGTCGGCGATGCCGCATTCGTTGATGGTTTGCTGGTATTCTTCGAGCTGTGCGGCTTTGGTTTCAGGCGCAATACTCACTAAAAAATGATAGCCGTCTACAACTTGGCGCCCCATCTCGGCGGCTTCTTCTTTGAGCGGATCGCCGTCTTGAAACTTGTCTGGGTGCCACTGCTTCACGAGGGCTCGGTAGGTTTGCTTCAGCGCTGCCAATTCAATTTGATTGTCAATCTGGAATAATTTCTTGTAGGCGTTGATGCGTTTCATGGGCTTAATTAGGGCTGCGAAGGTACGGCAATTGTATCAAGCGCTTGCATGGCTTTTTGAACTTTTTGCAAATGGGCTTGGTTTTTCTGCTCCAGCTCAGCCACCGGAACAAACGGTTTGGACGTAATCGGGAAGTCTTTGAGCATTTCGCCGCTGTAATAAAACTCATAGCAGAGCCCACCAAACGTATATTCTTTGTTCCCCACCGTAAATGACGAACCCCCCACTTCCGGATTCTTTTTTGGTTTGCTTTTATGAAAGCCCAGGTTAAAGAGCGTACCTACAATTTCGGGCCTGTAAGAGAGGTCTTGACCCGCACGCTGCCAATGGGCTTGGTATTGCCTGATCAAAAACGCGGTGTACAAATAAGAATAAAAATGATCGCCACCCATGATGAGGCGTTGAATGGTTTTGTGCTGATGCGCCTTGATGCTATCGACCACCAAGCCAGGGGCTGCATCGGTGGTGTTCAGACACTTATAAAAGTAATCGCCAGGATAAAACGGGCTGTTTTTATTGATCAGGTTTTGCTCGATCTGCAATGCCGTATGCTCCAAAATACTCGTGACGCCATAGCCACGGTTTTTAGGCAAAATGACCCGACTAAACGGATACACATATTGCTTGAAGCGCTCTCTGTTGGCATTGAACATGCGCACTTGCTCGCCAACCAAACACATCACGATCATCCGAGATTCAACCCCCGTAATTCTCGATGCCGAGTCAATGGCGGCTTTGTCTTTCTTTACCGCGTCGCAAAAAGTTTTCCAAACGGCATAATTCGAAAACTCAAACAAAGATTTCGGGTTGTTTTTGGCCCTGATTTTTCTGAGCTCTTTCTGAAACATTTTATTGTCCTTGAGCAACAGGGCTGCGGCGTCAAACATACGCTGTCCAACACTCAAATCTTTGGTCAGAAAATAAGCATTATTGATTTTAGCGGCATCAACCGGATTATACTTCGCCAGCAAACCAACCTTTTGTAAAAGCAAACTTTCTTCGCGGTCGAGCTTGGCTTTTTTGGTCTTGAGGTCAGTGCCGTATTGCTCAGCCATCGAACTGAAATAACGGTTATTGATATCTACGGTCCCTTTTTCGTTGGTCCACTTGAATTTAACCGCCAAGGCAGTCAGCATCAAAAACAAAGCAAAGGCAGAGAGGAGGTGAAGTGCAGTGAAATAAGTAATGCGTAAAAACCTATATTTTTTCTTCTTTTTTTCTTGAATTTCTTCCATGTTGTACCAAACGACAAT
>CAYPVA010000244.1:0-2780 GCA_964414045.1 uncultured Lishizhenia sp.
TAGATGGTCAGTGGGTTGTCGTTCGATTTGAATAATTTTTGAAATTTTCGTTGAGTCGTTCGTGCATGCGCAGCATCGTGATGAATATTAATATATCTGGAATCTTCAAAATCAATTTCGTCGAATTCAAAAGCAAAATGCTCGTTGGTAGAACTAAAGGCCTCGGCTGCAAACAATCCATAACTCCGTCCGCCTGCCGAGAAATAATCCGTAACCTCCAGTGCGACACCCAATTTAGAAGCTTCATCGAGAAATCCAACTGGCAATATTACCTTGTGTTGTTTTTGGGTCAATGGAACATTCAGTCCTTTTCCAGGTACAGCATAACCCAAAGAATCCACAGCATAAACACGTATTCCTTGAAGCAACGGCGGGGCCTGATCTGAAACTGAAAAACCATGTAAAAAGGGATTAAGCGCATGTTCGGTTTTCGTATCGCGGAGTTCAAAATGTAAATGTGGGCCCGTTGACCCTCCTGTATTTCCAGAAAATGCAATCTGTTCGCCTCGTTGAACTACGAGAAAATCAGCAGGTAGTATTAAATCTATTTCATTCTGCTGACGCACCCGAGAACTATCGAGATAAACCTGTTGAATGCGCTCGGCAAAGCGCGTGCAATGGGCGTAGACAGTAGTAAATCCGTTGGGATGCTGCACATAAAGTACCCAACCATAACCGACAGATGAAACGCGGATGCGCGAAACAAAACCTGCCTCACAAGCATAGATAGGTAAATTGATTTTTCCACCGGTGCGCACATCAATACCCATATGAAAATGATTGGGGCGTAAATCGCCAAAACCTGCGCTGAGTTCAACAGGAGCATCCATTGGAAGCGCCCAATTTCCTAGCGCCGATAAATACTGCGCCGATAAATTGCACGAAAAAATAAAGCCCAAAATCAAATACCAAAAGCGCATGTACAAAGCTAATCAAGAAAAAAAACAAAATCCTTGACTGATTTTGTAGGATGTAAACGAATGCTTGTTAACTTTGTGAAAAGTCACCGCTTAACATGACTGAAAATCTAACAAATCTCATTTCCGATATCCGCAGCCGCAGCCTAGAACTGGCGGGGCGTTTGCATACTGAACGTGCACAACACGAGGTTTTGCAAGGTGAAATCAACCGCATCAACGAACAGCTCAAAGCTGAGCAAGCATTAGTGATGCAACTCCAACAAGAGATTGACAGACTGACAGACGCATTGGCGGAGGCTCAAAACAAAGTTGTGGAAATCCCAGTAACACCGAAAGGACGCAATGCTGAGGAAATTAACGCACTCGTGAAAGAAATTGAATTCTGCATAGAAAAGCTTAAACAAGCCTAATGAGTAAAGTTGCCCTTAAAATCAATATCGCCGGCCGGACCTACCCTTTAAACGTTCCGGAATCCGAAGCGCCTGCCGTTTCAAAAGCAGCTGCCGATATCAATAAAGCAATCGATTTACTGAGAAAAAACTATGCCGTCAATGATAACCAAGACTTGTTAGCGATGTCTGCCCTTCAATTGCTTACCAAAGCACAGGCAGAGGCGAAACCAACGGTTCAAGAACCTGATTACTCAGCACTTGAAGCTGCACTGGAGGCGCTCAAACAAGACTTGAACGACATTCAATAATTCTACACCCGTGAGTCCACAACTACAAACAAGAGTAGTATGGATATATTATGGTTATTAATCGGAGCACTTGGAGGTGGTGGCGCAACGTTCGTCCTTCAAAAAAGTGTGCTCAAAAAAGATGCTGAACGCATTATAAAGGAAGCTGAATCCAAGGCAGAAACCATCCAAAAAGAGCGCGCTCTTCAGGCTAAAGAACGTTTCCTAAAGCAAAAAGAAGAGCACGAAGAGGCCATCAAAGAGCGCGAGCGTCGCATGCAATCCAACGAAGATCGCTTCAGAACAAAAGAAAAAACGCTCAATCAAAAACTAGAAGAAATTGGTCGCAAAGAGAAGGAACTCGAAACCACTCAAGCCGACTACCAAACCAAGGCAGCACACCTTGACACCCGCATGCAAGAACTCGACAAAATGCATCAAAAGCAAATTGCCGAGCTCTCTAAAATAGCGCAACTTGCCCCTGAAGATGCCAAACAGCACCTCATGCAAGCGCTTACAGACGAAGCGCGCACTGCAGCCATGGCTACCATCAAAGAAATTACTGAAGAAGCCAAACTCAATGCCAACAAAGAGGCACGCAAGATTGTCATTCAAAGTATCCAGCGTGTTGCCACTGAACAAGCCATTGAAAACGCGGTTTCCGTCTTCAATATTGAATCCGACGAAGTCAAAGGACGCATCATTGGTCGTGAAGGTCGTAACATTCGTGCACTAGAAGCAGCAACTGGCGTTGAAATCATCGTAGACGACACCCCAGAGGCAATCATCCTTTCTTGCTTTGACCCTGTTCGCCGAGAAATTGCACGTCTCAGCTTACACCAATTGGTTTCTGATGGCCGTATCCACCCTGCTCGCATTGAAGAAGTGGTTGCCAAAACCAGAAAACAACTCGATGAAGAAATCGCCGAAACTGGGCGCCGTACTTGTATCGACCTCGGTATTCATGGTCTGCACCCAGAACTGATGCGCATGGTCGGCCGCATGAAATTCCGTTCATCTTATGGTCAAAACTTACTCCAACACTCCCGTGAAGTAGCCAATCTCTGTGCCATCATGGCGGCCGAACTTGGGCTCAATGTCAAGTTAGCCAAAAGAGCTGGTCTACTCCACGATATTGGTAAAGTTCCTGACGAAGAGCCAGAATTGCCACACGCTATTCT
>CAYPVA010000245.1:0-2277 GCA_964414045.1 uncultured Lishizhenia sp.
TGTATCATACATGTATCACGAAATTGTAGATGTGTATCATATATGTATCTTTTTTAAAGGATTAATCACGGATGTTTGTTTCGCACAATTATTCTTCACATATCCATCTAGAATGTCTAGTAATTACATTACTGATCAACTGCAACTCAAATTAGTGTTGTTTAATGATTATCTACTCATTAAGCAAATGCAGTCGCCACAAAACAATAAAATCAAACTGCTTTCCGCCTTGTTTTCTATCAATCCAAACTCATGGCGCGTTATAGGAATCACTACTGCTGCGCTTGAGGTATTCAAACAACACGATTTCAAAAAGGTTTCCGGCATGGGCATCAATCGTTCTCATATTGTTCAGCGGCATTCCTTCTATAACGAACTGATCAACCAAGAAATCACAGACCATCAGACTTTTTGGGATCTGTATCATCAAAATGACTGCACCATATTAGCCACTTCGACTGAGAACATGAGTAAGTCCGAAAAGATCTTTCACAATTATTACGACATACCAAACGACGAACGCAACTTATTTCAGACAGCAGGTTACGCCTGGAAACATAAGGAAGAGGAAGAATATTTTTTAAAAGAACTATATGAATTCTATCTGGAGCCCAAGTAAAATAACACTCCCAACAAGTTCTTGAAAAACCAACAATACGACCATGACAAATTTTAGCTCCATTACCGACACACCGATACAAAAAATAGAGCAAGACGACTTAAAAACGCAAAACTATGCTCAGGCGCTTTCGAGCTTTATTGAAAAGGCTGACACCCCGCTGACTATTGGACTACAAGGCGAATGGGGAACGGGTAAAACATCCATGATGTACATGATCCGTGAATTACTAGAACAGCAAAATGTAGCCACTTCCTGGGTAAATACTTGGGAATACGCCATGTTTAGATCAGCACATCAAACCACGCCTGCTGTACTTCAGGCCATGCTCGAGAAATTAAAAGAGTCGTGTATTGAAAAAGGCACTTGGACACTCAGAGATGAGCAAACCGCTAGGGTTAAGAAAATTGGACGTTTTATCGGCGCTTTGGCCCATCAGGTGATTGAAAATCAGATTGGTGTGAATATCAAAGATGCGGCCAACACAGAGGAACAAGAGTCCTTGGCTATAGCTGAAATTAAATTACAGATCAATACAGTCATTCAAGATTTACTTACTGACTCAAAAAATGAACACACCCGTGTCGTATTTTTTGTGGATGATCTCGATAGGATACCGCCGTCTGATGCTGTCGAAGTACTAGAAGCACTTAAAAACATGTTTGATATTCCCAATTGCATTTATGTACTCGCCATTGATTATGATGTAGTCGTCAAAGGTCTTGAGTCAAAATTTGGTAAAAAAACGGAAGAAAATGAACGAGAATTTAGGTCCTTTTTTGACAAAATTATTCAAGTACCCTTTTCTATGCCAACCGGCAATTATGATATAAAGAATCTGCTTACTCACAAATTTGAGGCGATGGGTATTCTGATTGATGCCGGTTTACAAGATCATTTTGCCCAAGTGGTGAAACTCACGGTTGGCTACAACCCGCGAAGCCTAAAAAGATTTCTCAATAGTTATAATCTCTTGCGGTCACTCAAACACATCAATGACGCAGCTCAAGACGCGGAATCAAAATTTGATGATCTCGTATTATTCGCATTACTCGGGTTACAAATTAGCTATCCTAAGATATTTAGAATGCTCGCTCAAGAACCTCATTTTTGGATGTGGGATGTCGCCACAGCTAATAAATTTCAGATCAATATCACCGAGGTAGAAAAGCAAATTCAATCATTCGGCGACGAAATGAAAGAAAAGACGGACGAAATTTGGGAGCAAATTATATATGGTTATTGTCAGAAGCCATTGAAAAGTGGCATAGCTGACCCCTATTTAAGTGCTCGTTGGGAGGCCATTATAGATTTACTTAATTTACTTGGTCAAACGATTATTGGTAAGTCTTTTGATAAAGTCACAGAAAAGGAACGTGAATCCGTCACACAAGAATTTACAAGCGCATGGCAAAATGGATTGGCTCTGGCAGCTATTACCAACGTTGATGACGATCCAAAAACCAAAAATACCAGTGAGAAAAATAAAAGAGTCAGTTTTGATTCATTAGAAGGGAAAATTGAGCAGCTTAACAATTCAAACACCAATCCGGCAGCTCTGAATTTGTGGCACCATCTAATTGAACATATCACTCAGCACTCCAAACTCCATGTCAGATTCAATGGCTCAGCTGTTGCAGCAAAAGACCTCGCCGGCA
>CAYPVA010000245.1:2287-2775 GCA_964414045.1 uncultured Lishizhenia sp.
GGCAATAATATCCTCACACTATGGAACCCATCTGAAGGAAAAAAAACGCAAGTGGGTCTTTATATTTTCCATTCTGGAATAACCACAAGACCAGAAATGGCGCTCATTGAAGATTTTAATAAGGATCCAGAAAAGAGATTTAAAGTCAATTGCACGAATATGGATATGGTAGCACCTACCATTGAATTGATCGATTGGGCAATAAATAGTTTTTAAGAGATGGCCAAACAAACGAAAAATCATCATTGTATCAGCCGTGTATCATTATTCAAAAAAGGAACAAATAACTTAACCAAATAAATAATAAACTATGGATATTCAAAAATGTCATGAATGGTATACCTCAGAAAGAGGCACCTTTTTATCAATCGATCACTTTTCATCAATGATCATGATGCTTCCTTCAGTAATGGTTGCAGGAAGCGATGGTGACTTCGATGAATTAGAGAAACAAAATTTAGCTAATTCCTGCAAGGAAATAGACTCAA
>CAYPVA010000246.1:0-2764 GCA_964414045.1 uncultured Lishizhenia sp.
AACCCTCGACTCCATAACGGCCTGTAGACACTAAATTTCCATAAACACTCACCCCGCCGTAGCCATTCAATAAAAGCGATCCGCCCATTCCTGAATTTTGAGATGGATTTACGATGTTTACAGCACCCCCCACATTAATATCTCGATACACATAAACGGACCCTAGATAAGAATAAAGATATACGCTACCTCCATCGGTTAGATTAGTTCCAGAAGCATAATTTACCGGATTCGCATTCATGGAAATCTCTGCATTCACATAGATATTTCCATTCGTTCCAATCGATAGGGACAAGTAGCCCGCATTACCAGAATAATTGCTTGGGTAACGCATCGAAATAGGATTATCGATATTCACGTCGCTATTGGCACTGATGCTCAATGCATTATAATAATTGGGGCCATTACCATTATACGTACTAATAGGTGTATTCACATCGACCACCCCGGACTGCGTGCAGGCGGAACAGGTGGTTGTAATCTGCGGAGTAGTGTACTTCGTTCTAATAATCAAATCGATATCCGCCACATTTACATTCGCATTATCCGCTGTAGGAGTAAAAGTCACGTAGCCACCCCCGGAAAGGTAGGATATATCCCGACTCCAAGTTCCCCCGGAGGTAGGACTGTTGGTAATTCGGACATTTGAATTTGCCCCTACTGGTGTTGCGTTAATCACTAATTCGCCTGTACTCAACTGCCCCGCATTAACCAGGGTGGCATAGTAGGTAAATTTTAGTTGTTCATACTCGGATCGCCTCAAAAGTGGACTCGGCTCTATGAAAATTCGGCCACCGGTTCCGGCGCTCCCAGCCGTGCCCAGCCAGCCTTTGATAGTCAACATTTTGTAGTCCAAATATTGTCTAGGTCCAAATTGCAAGGTGTGGGCATTTGCCCCTAATTCAATCGTGGATCCATTCGCTAAAAGCGACACATTTCCCACCGTTTCCGAAAACCCGCCCGTGCGCAAACTTCCGCCGTTGAATAAAAAGGCGGAGGTATTCGCAATCACTTCAGCAGCCCCTAAAACGACAAATCCACCACTTAAAACCGTTGCTCCGGTATAGCTATTTGCGCTATTCAAGGTAAGTAATCCTGTACCATCTTTAATCAAACTTGTGGCCACATTGAGCTGAATAGGACTTGTTCCCCAGGTATAAGCGAGACTTCCGTTTCCACTCAAACTACCATTCAAAAGGACATTGCCTGCTCCCCCCACTGTTAAGGCGGCGGCTCCAGCGCTGATGTTGCTATTTAGCGTTAGAGAACTATTTAAGTCTGCATTTATCCGGGTGTCGCCCGTCAAAGTAACCGTGCCACTCACGGCATTTATCCCTGCCACGCTTTGGAGAGCGGCAGTCCCTAAAGGCCCTGTACCTTTCAAACTTAGTGTATTAGAAATAGTAATTCCCCCTTGCAACTGCAAGCTTCCACCCAGTGCCACACTGACTGCGCCTGAACCTAAGGATCCACTATTTCGAATATGTAAAATGCCACTCGAAACCGTCGTTGCTCCGCTATAATTATTCGCAGAATAGAGTGAAAAAACACCCATATTGTTCGAAATGCCTCCGCTGCCCAAAGTCAATGTCCCACTGAGCGTCAGCGAACCAGCGCCTGTCGTGGCTAAAGAGACATTCGTTCCTGTCATCGTTTGTGTCAGGGTGAGGGTACCGGCGGTGCTGTTGATGGTGGTGTTTTGGCCCAAAGAAATCGCTCCCCCATACGTGTTATCGCCGCTGACGTTAGATAGTGAAATCCCATTCAAGTTCAAGGTTAGGTCCTCTGCGCCCACATTAATGTTATTATAGAGTGCTAATTTCCCTGTTCCACGGACCACCGTTCCACCGCTCGTGCTACCCAAGGAGCGGCTGTTATAGATGGATAAGGTTCCCGCATAAATGGTCGTGATGCCAGAATAGGTGTTCGCGGTGTTATTGATGCTATTCCCTAGTGAAAAATATTCTCCATATTTGGCCAAAGACAAAACCCCCAACCCATCCTCAATCAAACCGGTAAACACCGTATTCTGATTACTCAAGCCTAGCGTTAACGTGATATTCCCCGCCACACTACTGGTTACCTTACCGTAGCCACTGCCACTCGCAATCGAACCAATCGATTCTGAAACTCCGTTTAAATCCAAAGTCGTGTTTGCCCCCGTAAATGTCAGCGTAGTAAAGTCCGGCAAAGCCGTGCCTCCCGCTAATTGCAAAGTCCCCTCCGCCAGCTCAGAAGACGATACCGCATTATTTGTCCCGCTCAATTTCAAGGTTCCTGCCCCCATTTTTTTAAAGGCCCCCGCGTTCATGGCACCGCTTATGCCATCATTCCCCCCACCCGTCGTAACGGTCGTGTTTCCATCCAAAACCGTAATCGCACCCGCATAATTTATCCTGCTGGTCGAAACCAAGCTGCCAAAAATACTAACGCCAGCCGGACCTTTGATGGTGATCGAACCACCCGTTCCATTATAAAGGCCTGAATTAGTCGTATTATAAGTACCACTGCAATTGATGTTCCCAGTCACTTTCACGGCTCCAGCAGTCGAATTGAGCGTTACAGAACCGCCCTCGGTTAAAATGGCCGAAACTCCTACCTGAGACAGATTCACCATCGAAATATCGGCCGTCACATTGATGTTTCCTGGGGTATTAATGACTAAGCTCAATGAACCTAAATTGCCGCCAAAGGTGGTGTTTGAACGAAGTGCCACTTCGTTTAACACATTCACATCCGCCGAAGCGTTGAACGTTACCGTTTT
>CAYPVA010000247.1:0-2758 GCA_964414045.1 uncultured Lishizhenia sp.
AAGGTAATTGTGGTCATTAACACAGATGCCGAAGCGCCTTTCTTTAAAGCCGCTGACTACGGAATTGTGGGTGATGCCTTTGAAATTTTACCTAGATTTACTGAAGCCGTTAAAAAATTCAAAGCCGCACAACACTAAGTTGCGTCTCACTAAAAAAACGCCCGATGCAAAAAATCAGCCTCGAAATCTCGGGTATCGCATATAGCCAAACGCAGTCTGGCTCTTATGTCCTGACGCTCAAAGAAATCGATGGGCAGCGCAAATTGCCGATCGTTATTGGTGGTTTTGAAGCACAGGCCATTGCCGTTGAGCTCGAGAACATGGTGCCTTCGAGGCCACTCACCCATGATCTTTTCAGGGCTTTTGCACAATCTTTCGGTGTCAGTGTCAAAGAAATTTTGATCTACAGATTCCGAGAAGGCGTTTTTTATTCGAAACTCATCTGTGAACAAAACGGCATCATCACCGAGCTAGACTCACGCACTTCAGACGCCATTGCCATTGCAGTTCGTTTCAAAGCACCGATGCTTACTTTAAACAGCATTTTGGACGAAGTGAGTGGCACACCGCAAAGTGCTTTAGAAGAAGCTTATGGTTTTGAAGAGGAAAATGATATCTTTGAAGACGACTCCAATGCACCCAACGAGTGGGACATCTACGCTACTGAAGAGCTAGAGCAACAACTCCAAGAGGCACTGGACAACGAAGATTACGAACTAGCCTCTAAAATCCGTGATGAACTCAATCGCCGCCATTAAAACCAGACTCACTGCCTTAAGTTTTTTTCAATTTTTTGTTTGGGGGGCATGGCTCACCACCATTGGTACCTACTGCACCGAAGGCAAGGGTTGGACTTTTCCGCAGTTTGGTGCCATTTTCTCAACTTTAGCGCTGTCTTCTATTCTCATGCCTTCTTTGGTCGGAATCGTAGCCGACAAATGGATGCGCGCCGAAAGACTTTACGGCATATTGCACCTCACTTATGGTGCGTTTATGTTGCTCATTCCAAACATTGCCGCACTCCAACAAACATTCCCGGCCCTTCATCAAATGGCTGAATACGAACTACTTTATTGGATTGTATTTGGTGGGATGCTTGCCTACATGCCTTCCATTTCGCTTTCAAATTCGGTATCGTATCGCATCTTGAAAATGAACAACCTCGATGTCCAGAAAGATTTTCCACCGATTCGGGTATGGGGTACCATTGGTTTTATCGCGGCTATGTGGCTCACCAACCTGAGTGGCAGTAAAGCCAGTGCGTTTCAATTTTATATTGCGGCCATAGGAGCCATTGCACTTGGTCTCTATGCGTTTACCTTACCTGCATGTATACCACAGGGCAAAACCACCGAGAAAAAATCTTTATTCTCGCAATTAGGTTTTGATGCCTTCAAATTGTTTGCAGACTACCGCATGGCGCTTTTCTTTGTTTTTTCGATCTTGCTCGGCGCAGCGTTGCAGCTTTCCAATATGTACGGAGATGCCTACCTGAGTAGTTTTCCGAAAGGAACGTTAGTTGAAAAATACTCCACCATCATCTATTCTATTTCTCAGGTTTCAGAAACTATTTTTATCCTGACCATCCCCTTCTTTCTGAAGCGCTTTGGAATTAAAAACGTAATGCTTTTTGCGCTATTCGCATGGGTGCTGCGCTACGGATTCTTCGCTTATGGCGCTACAACTTTCGGCTTGCCGCTGATTGTATTGAGTTGTATTGTCTACGGAATGGCCTTTGATTTCTTCCTAATTTCAGGGTCTATGTTTGTGGAGTCCAATACAGACAGCAGCATTCGCTCTAGTGCGCAAGGCTTATTTATCATGATGACCAACGGTTTTGGAGCCTATATTGGTACGGTCACGAGTAGTTTCTTAATCGGCAAATACTACATTTTACCCGATGGCCAGACCAACTGGAACGGTGCTTGGTTGCTTTTTGCAGGTTACGCCCTTGTGGTTGCCTTGTTATTCCTGCTTTTATTCAGAGAAAAGCGTCAGGCGGCGTGAAATCATTCCCGTATAAACTTATAACCCACCCCTCTGATGGAATGAAAGTGCTGCGGATTTTTGGGGTCGGGTTCAAATAATTTACGGAAAGCCAAAATATAGTTATCTATGGTGCGCGCCGTAGGGATTTGCTCAGCACCCCAAAGGCGGTCTAAAATTTCTTGCCTGGATACCACTTTGCCTTCTTTTTCATGGAATAACTCGAGCAATTGTACCTCGCGCTTTGTGAAGGTGTGTAAAATTTGTTGTTGCGGGTCTCGGACTTCAAACGTTGAAAAGTTGACCGTTTTGTTGTTGATCTGCAGTGTATCAAGTTGGTCTTGCTGCACAGACCCATTGAGTAAAATTTGAACTTTAAGCAGCAGCTCTTCCAGATCAAAAGGCTTTACTAAATAATCGTTGGCTCCTAATTTGAGACCGGCAATACGGTCTGCGGTAGTACCTTTCGCTGAAAGAAAAAGCACCGGGACATGACTGTGCTGGCGTATGGTTCGGCACAAATCAAAACCAGAAATATGCGGCAGCATCACATCTAAAATGATGAGGTCAAAATGGAAGGTTTGCTCAAAAATATGTTGGGCCGTTTGACCATCCGAAAAAGCTTGCACACTATAGCCTTCCAATTCAAGGTTGAGGCTGATCATGTCGCGCAAGCTCTGTTCGTCTTCGACTATGCAAATTCTGTGCATGGTTTGTTGCGATGAAAATGTTATTTTTGGTTGAAATTACAATAAACTAATCAAACTATGAA
>CAYPVA010000248.1:0-2731 GCA_964414045.1 uncultured Lishizhenia sp.
CAATTAGGTGTGGGAAAAAATATGGTTTCATCTATTTCCCACTGGATGGCAGCTTTTAACATAGTTAATGATGATGGTAGTTTTACTAAGTTAGGTTCGTCATTACTAGATAACAATGGTTTTGATCCTTTTATTGAAGATTTAGGAACGATATGGTACCTGCATTTTCAATTACTAAAAAAGGAATACGCTTCATTATACCCATTGTTTTTTAAGGAATTTAGACGCACAAGAATTTCCGGTGAATTTAATTCTGCCCAATTATCAGACTTTACCGTTAACTTGTTAAAAAGGAATGGTAATAATATCAGTCCAAATACAATTAACGCTGACATCAACGTGTTGCTTAAAAATTATGTAAGGCCAGTAAAATCAACAATAAAAACGCAAGAAGATGACGCTAATGTTTTATTGTCGGAATTGAATCTTGTATTTGTGGCCGATGCACAAAGTCCGAAATCAGCAGATTATTCATTTAATTATTCAAATCAACCTTCTTTACCTTCGTTAATTTTATTAGCCGCAATGCTAGATATATTTAAGGACAGGTCTTCAATTTCAATTAACGAAATTCAAAATGAAGTAGCTGATTTGTTTCTTTGTAACAGAGAAGGTACTGACGCCAAATTACAAGAGTTAGCCGATTTAGGGTTACTTATTGCCAAGTCAAATGCTGGCCGTAATGAAGTTCAATTTAAAAAGCGCTTAGACACATTAACCATCTTGAATATGTATTATGGCAAAGCAAATTAAACTTTCGACCAACATAGAACGAGATGCGACTCAACTGATCGAGTTTATTCCAACGATTAATTCAAATGAGGTTTTCGAGCGTATTTTCTTTAACCACGAGCGTGGTCAAAATTCATTTACATTAATTGGATCTTACGGAACAGGTAAGTCTACTTTTCTTTGGGCATTTGAACAGCATTTAAAAGGTAATTTTTATTTCAATAATCGCCAAGTTGAGTCGCTAAGTGATTCATTTGAATTTGAACGATTTATAGGTGAATCAAACTCATTTAGAACGGCATTTTGTGATCGATTTAAAATCTCAAAACCCCATAGAAAGAGTAATAAGCACATTCTTAAGGCATTCAATGAGCAATTAGATGCAATTAATAAAAAAGGGATATTACTTGTTATGCTCGTTGATGAATTTGGTAAACATTTAGAGTACATTTCAAAGTATGATATCGATGAAATGTACTTTATCCAAGAGCTTTGTGAGTTTCTAAATGACCCACTACGAAATGTTTTACTCCTAACTACATTACACCAAAATATTTCTGCTTATGCCAATTCATTAACGGCGGCTCAAAGACAAGAATGGGAAAAAGTAAATGGGCGCTTGCTTGAAATTCCTTTTGACGAACCAATAGAACAATTACTTTTCTTTGCGGCAAAAAAATTAGAGCATCAAGAGGTTAAGGATACAACTTCAATTAATAAGCTTCTTGAATTAGAAGTGTCACACTCCGTTTTAGGTGCATCGGTATCGGATGATAAAAAAGAATTATATAGGAATATTACACCGCTGGAACCTCTAGCTGCAGATATCATAACAAAGTCTCTTCAAAAATACGGACAGAATGAAAGGTCCCTTTTTACTTTTCTAGATTCTGATTTTTTTGAGACCTTCAAAAGTGAACAGCGTATTTTTTCATTGGCAGATTGCTTCGACTTTATTATCAAATTCCATTTTTCAGCAATAGAAGACGCCTATCGAAACCCGCATAAATCAATTTGGCAAAATTGCATGAGTCTAATTGATAAATGTGGTCTTCAATTGCCAAATCAAACTAAGGAGGCAGCTTCGATTTTAAAGTTTGTTTGTCTGAGTTCTATTTTTGGGTTTTCTGGTGGGAATTTTAACAAAGCATTTATAGTTCAATATTTCAAAATTGTAAGTGGACTTGATTTAGAACAAGTTGTTTCAGATTTAGAACGATTAAATTATATTGGCTTTTCCAATGTAAAAGGAAAATACATTTTTAAAGATGCCACTGACTTAAACTTGGAGTCAGAGTTGTTAATTGCGAATGCGCAAGTAGATTCAAATCTGAACGTTATTTCAAGATTGGAATCAATTTTACAACTTAAACCAATAATTGCCAAACGAGCACAGTATATATCAGGTACACCAAGGATATTCACATCCTTAATTTCGGATCATCCGAAGGAGGTTGATTTACCGAGTGGCATAGATGGAATTTGCCTTTATTTATTGAATGAGGGTATTAATGAAAAGCTTATTGAAGACTTTTCAAAATCACAAGATTATCCGGTTGTTATTGCATGGATTAAATCAGTAAAACAAATCAAGGATATTACGCTCGAATTAGAAAAACTTGATTTAGTTAGAACGAAGTTTATAGATGATAAATCGGCCTTAAAAATCATTCAAGAGGAAATAGAATTCAATACCCGTAAGCTTATGGAATTTTTTGAATTCAAGTTATTTCAATCTCCAATTGAAGATGTAGTTTGGTATAGAAATGGAACTCAGTTAAAGGTTTCTTCGGCAAAAGAATTAAACAATATTTGCAGTGAACTTTGTCTCGATGTGTATTTTAAGGCGCCATCTTATAGAAACGAGATGGTGAACAAGGAGTTTTTATCAACTCCAATATTGACCGCAAGAAAACAGCTACTGCGTCTACTCATCGATCAGTCTGAAGTTGTTGATCTGGGGATACCAAAAGATTCTTTTCCTCCTGAAAAAACTATC
>CAYPVA010000249.1:0-2717 GCA_964414045.1 uncultured Lishizhenia sp.
TCCATGAATACGCTTCTCCGTTTTGCATCCAGGATAAACCGCTCTCGATTAAAAAATGCTTACTGAGTCCAGCCTGAATACCAAGCTGCTGAGACCAAGCGTACATTGGTACTTCATATCCTCTTTCACCAAGCGGGATCATTAAAAAGTTGTCATTCGGAAGTAAGCTCCTGTATACCTGAGCTCGGGTCGTTTCGAAGTAAACTTGTGTGGGGCGTTTGCTTTGGATCTCCTTGTTAACAATTTGAGCATTAACACTAAATACAAACAATGAAAAAATTCCTAAAAACGTAGTTCTCATCTTTCAAAAGTACACTTTTTGCAACTGAGTTAAAAGTCTTAACGCAGGTCAATTATTTTAATGCAGGACGTCCTTAATTTTGCAGTGTAAATTTTAAAAAAAACAAAAATGGATACAAATTGGAAAGTAGATAGCATGCACAGTGAAGTTGGTTTCAAAGTGCGCCACATGATGATTTCAAACGTTAGCGGATCTTTCGGATCATTTGATGCCAATGCAACCACTCATGGCGACGATTTTTCTGCTGCAAAATTTGATTTTTCAGCGGCTATTGACAGCATTAATACGGGTGTTGCTGATCGCGATGGCCACCTTAAATCAGGTGATTTCTTTGATGCGGAAAACCACCCAGCATTGAAATTCACTTCAACAGATGTGAAAAAAGTAGCTGATGATGCCTTAGAAATTTCAGGAAATTTAGAAATCAAAGGAACTGTTAAGCCAGTCGTTTTGAAAGCTGAGTTTGCAGGTATTGCCGTTGACCCTTACGGACAAACCAAAGCAGGAATGACGCTAACAGGTAGCATCAAGCGCAGCGAGTTTGGATTGACTTGGAGTGCGGTAACTGAAGCAGGAAACGTAGTTGTAGGTGACGAGATCAAACTCAACGCTGAGCTACAATTCATTAAGCAGTAAGCAAGCGCTTTACCACCTTGATAGCCTCTTCAATATGGCCTACAGGGTTGGTTTGAGAATTAAAAATACCGGCAATTTTTTGATCGAGCCCAACTACATAAGTCACTCGACCAGGAATGAGGCCAAATAAATTACCAGGTACGCCAAATTGCTGGCGTACCTTTTTTTGTTGATCTGAAAGCAAAGTATAAGGCAAACCATATTTGTTTTGAAACGCTTCATGTGCAGCCGCTGAATCAGAGGAAATTCCAAAAACTTCGCAACCTAAATCCAAGAAATCTGCGTAGGCATCTCTGAAGGCACAGGCCTCTTTGGTGCAACCAGGCGTGTCATCTTTCGGGTAAAAAAATAATACTAGAATTTTTTTACCAAGGTAGGATTCCATATGGACATCTTTTCCCTGGCTGTCAGGTAAACGAAAAGTAGGGCAAATATCACCTATTTGAAGGGCTTGGCTCATTGCAATGCTGTTTTGAATCGGGCCAAAATGCGTTCTCTGGCAAATTTGTGCTCGACAATTGGTTTGACATATTGTGCGGTTCCAAATTCAGGAACCCATTTTTTGATGTAAAGATAGTTTGGGTCAAATTTCTTTTGCTGTGCTTCCGGATTGAACACTCTGAAATAAGGTGCGGCATCACAACCACAGCCTGCCGCCCATTGCCAACCGCCAATGTTACTTGCCAACTCGAAATCGTGTAGTTTTTCGGCAAAATAGCGCTCACCCCAGCGCCAATCAATCAAAAGATGCTTGGTTAGGAAACTTGCTACAACCATTCTAACGCGGTTGTGCATGAAACCAGTTTCATTGAGCTCTCGCATGCCAGCATCTACTAACGGATAACCTGTTTTTCCGGCGCACCATGCTTTGAAATCAGTTTCGTTGTTTTCCCATACGATGTTATCATAGGCAGGCTTGAAAGCCTTTTCGGTTGTTTGCGGAAAATGAAAAAGGATCATTTGATAGAAGTCTCTCCAAATCAGTTCGTTGAGAAACTTTTCATTCGTTTGAAGCGCTTCTCTAGCTAATTTTCGGATTGAAATTGTCCCAAAACGCAAGTGCAAGCTGAGTCTAGAGGTGCCAGCAACTGAAGGCGTATCTCTTTGTAGGTGATACTTTTGTAACACATCAAGTGGCGTTTGGCTGTTCGGAAAATGCTGTGTTTGATCAGCAGCAAAGCCCATTTCTTCTAATTTAATGAGCGTCGATGCTGGCTTCTTAGCCAGGTTGTGAAGGTAAGTTTCAGTCGGATAGGGCTTCAAGAAATAATCATTGAGCTTTGCTTTCCATTTTCTGGAGTAGGGTGTGTAAATGGTGTAAGGTTTACCGTCGTCTTTGACTACTTCACCTTTTTCAAAAATAACCTGATCTTTGGCACCTTTGAAGTCAATATGGATGTGTTTCAAGGCGTCAAAGACAAGTTGGTCACGCTCAATGGCACGTGGCTCGTAGTCGCGGTTGGTGTAAACACAGCTGACTTGTAGTTTTTGCGCCAATTCAGGAAGCAACTTTATAGGGTCACCGTAAAGCACGGTAAGATCTGAACCCAGCTGTTGGTAAGCATTTTTTAGTGCAGTGATATTTTGATAAATAAACAATACCCGCTGATCGTTATGGGGTAGGTGTGCGAGTATGTTTTCATCAAAAATGAAGACGGAATGGACGCTTTCAGACCCTTTCAATGCTTTGAACAATCCGGCATTGTCAGTAATTCTTAAATCTCGTCGATGCCAAAATAATGCTACACTCATTTTCCGTCGTAAACGATGATGTTATTTT
>CAYPVA010000250.1:0-2708 GCA_964414045.1 uncultured Lishizhenia sp.
GGGTGGAGGCCTTCGATGTGTCTTCGGATCGAACATTCGCGGTCATCGATACAAAAAATTCCTTGCGCTTTTGGTTGAAGGTTTGAAACGGTATGCTTGTGCTGAAGACCTGACAGAACCTTGTCGTAGTAAGTCCATTCATAAGCCTCCTGCCAAATGGATTTAACCATTAGCATTTCACTTTCTTCGATGGATGCTGGATCAAATTGATAAGGTGCTATTCGACAGGCTGAAACATTTGGCCATTTCTTTGAAAAATGTTGGTCGAGGGCATCAATTTCTAATAAGCACTCTAGGAAAATGAATTCTGACAAGCTTATATTTCGCTGCTCGATTAAAACATTTGAGCGCTGGGCAACATGGTTCACCATGCCCGAATATCCCGGATGCGCAAATTGCTGATCAAGGATATAAGACTCAAAATATGCTTCAGACCCTGTTAAGATGAGCAAGAGGTCTTGCAGTTGAGTTTGAGGGTCAAGCAATAAGGTTTTGGCTCTTTTGCCATGAAAAAGTGACCCAATATTGTCTTTCTCTAAAGCTCGTATGCAATCTAAAAAACAGTCAGAAGCAAGCGGAAACTTCCAAATAGAAATCCCTTGATCCAAATAACTACTGACTAATCGAAATAATATTGGATGTACTCTTGTATCGAGATCGAATCCTAATTCTTGTTTCCATGCACTGCGCAAAGCACCGACTACGGGTGAAGTCGCCTCATCAAATTCGCTATTTAACAGGGTTGTTTTTAGTGCTTCTTTTCCGTTTTGAGCTAAAACCCTGTTGAGTACTTGTTCAGATATTCTCCCCAATCTGTACTGTTCCCTGTAAAACGACAAGGGCATATAGGATTGATAGCCAAATATTTGTTGAGCGGCATTCAGACCTTTGTGGAATGGAAATTCCTGAAAGGCATGCAGCGTATTGTGGTGGATAAAGTCCTTGAGCGGTGCTTGGGAAGGTAAATAATGTTGGAGCACATGCAAAGCGTGGCTCACGATTTCTTTTTCATTCATATAAAGGATTTAAAAGTTAAACGAACAATTTCGTGCAACTCTTATATCCTAAATACTTGATATACAATAAATAAAGGTATTCTTTCCGCCTGGGCGAATTGGTCAACTTTTACCTGACTCTTGTAGCGATGGGCGGCAAGAAAGCGCAGAAGGTACTGAGGTGTACCTACCCGGCTACAAATGTAATTTGGTAGCTCTTCTGCAGCATCAAACTCTTCTTCAAACTCTTCTAGGAAATCTTCCTCTAGAAAGAAAAATAAGTTGTCATTGTGTTGTTGAATATGTGGCGCTTGGGATGACTTAGCATCTTTTTTGAGGCTCTGTAAAACCTGAAAAGAACTAGAAAACGCAACCGTTGTATTTGCACTGATGGCAAATAAAATCGTTAAGGCAACAAAAATGCGCGTCCATTTCACAAGTCAAAATTAAAAACAAACTTCATTTTAATTGTTAAAAAATTCCTAAATGAAAAAAGACTTACACTATCTTTGCCTTCTATGCAATCAACAGAAACACACAGCGCCAAAACACAAGTTTACATTGACTTGGAGGATCAGCATGGTGCACACAATTATCATCCGCTTCCTGTAGTTCTTGAAAAGGGCGAAGGCGTTTACGTTTGGGACGTCGATGGCAAGCGTTATTTTGACTTTCTTTCAGCGTATTCTGCTGTAAACCAAGGCCACGGGCATCCTAAAATTACCGCAGCATTGGTCAAACAAGCCCAAACTTTAGCCCTTACCTCTAGGGCTTTTTACAACAATTGCCTGGGCGAATACGAAAAATTTGTCACCGAATACTTTGGTTTTGACAAGGTATTACCAATGAATACCGGTGCCGAGGCCGTAGAGACTGCTATTAAATTATGTAGAAAATGGGCCTACGAGAAAAAGGGCGTTGCCGAAAATCAGGCGCAAATCATCGTTTGTGAAGGCAATTTTCATGGCCGCACCACAACCATCGTTTCTTTTTCCTCGGACCCCGATTCTAACGTAAACTTTGGCCCATATCCGGCAGGTTTTATTTCCATTCCTTACAACGATACTGCGGCTCTTGAACAAGCATTGCAACAAGAAAACGTTGCAGGTTTCTTAGTAGAACCTATTCAAGGTGAAGCGGGTGTTTACACCCCTGAAGAAGATTTCATGCGCCGCGCACGTGCCCTGTGCACGCAATACAACGCATTGTTCATTGCCGATGAAGTTCAAACAGGCATTGCACGCACCGGCAGTTTACTTGCAGTTTGTGGCAATTGTAGCTGTGCGCAAAAATGCGAACAACAACCTGCTACTTACGCCAAACCTGACATCCTCATTTTAGGCAAAGCGCTATCGGGCGGTGTTTATCCTGTTTCTGCCGTACTCGCCAACAACGACATCATGATGGTCATCAAACCTGGTCAACATGGTTCTACATTTGGCGGCAACCC
Organism: uncultured Lishizhenia sp.; assembly: GCA_964414045.1. Classification (GTDB taxonomy): domain Bacteria; phylum Bacteroidota; class Bacteroidia; order Flavobacteriales_D; family Crocinitomicaceae; genus UBA952. The sequence continues at coordinate 2,446 of CAYPVA010000250.1, forward strand.
TATTGCAGCCAAAGTGGCTATTGCAGCACTTGAAGTAGTCAACGAGGAAGGCCTCATTCAAAATGCCCGTAAACTTGGTGCTTTATTTCGTCGAGAAATGCAGCGCATCATTACAACCAACGACCTGATATTGAAAGTCCGAGGAAAGGGCCTACTCAACGCCATCGTAGTCAACGATAGCCCAGATTCTGATACAGCATGGCGCCTATGCTTGGCACTCAAAGAAAATGGCCTTCTAGCCAAACCAACACACGGAAACATCA
>CAYPVA010000251.1:0-2703 GCA_964414045.1 uncultured Lishizhenia sp.
GCCCAATCTTTGAGGTCTTTTTCGAAACCGCTTCCTGCCAATGATTTTGCTCTGTTTTCTTCTATCGTGCAGAGCATGATATTCACGTTTGCTTCTGGTTTGGTGAGTTGAGGTGCACTGCGGGTGTATTGATAAGCAAGTGTTGAAATAATTTTATCCGGAAAGCGCTTGGCTACTTCATTGACAAAGCGCAGCATGGTGCCCGAATGGCTGTGTTCAATAGAATCGATATGCTTGCAAGTGCTACACTCACAATAATTATAGTTATCCATCTGGCTCACTGACCAATATTTGGCATCGGGTTTTTTGCGCATTTCAATAGCCAGGTTGTCGCAGACCAAATTGAGTACCTCCGGATTACTGAGGCAAACTTGATCTACCATACGAATACCGTTGCGCAAGGCATAATATTCGGGATGTGTGTCGAAATGAAGACTTGGGGGTAGGAGTTGGTGTAAAGTATGTACCCATAAACCCCAGCCGGGATGGTTTTCAAAGGTGAAGGAAGATTCCCCACTTGTGAGTTTGTGCCATTCGCCATAGCCTGCTCTGCGTGTTTCGCCATAAAAAATTTCTCTGTATTGAAAAGCAGGAATTGATTCGTAGCGATCGTAAGTTAGTCTGACGGGGATTTTGTTGGGTATGCGGGTGCATTCAGCTTGAAAGTATTCAAAATTAAATTTGCGTTGCAAGATGTCATAGACTGCATTTTTACATGCGGCCTCCGAATAGCCAAAAATTTGAATTTGTTTTTGATCACAGATGACTCCAAAACCATCTGTGCCCCAGTTGTCACAATTTGGAAAAAACTGTTTATTTGGCCAAAAGAAGCGCAGTTCAAAATGCGAGGTTTGCTGCCCTGCTTCACGCAAATAAAATTCAAAGGTATTTTCAAGTCGGTGGTAATACAGCTCTTTTTGTTGTGCAAAAAAAGAAGTGGAAAATGTCAAGATGAAAATGACGAGGATGTTTTTGATCATTTGAAAAATTTGAAGGTATTGTTTTGGTTAATGAAATCCTCCTTTTCCGCGATACAACTGGATGGGCTCATTGAATTTGATTTCGACGACACTGATTAGCGCATCCATCTCGCTTATTGGGATGTCTATAAACAAGGTTCCGGGCACTGAGCTCCAAGAAATTTTTCCAACTTCTTGAATGACAAGTTGGCGAGCAGAACCGATTAACTGAATACTTTGAGGTTTGCTTTTGAGTCCTTTTATGAAAATCCGAATCGTTAATGGTGAAGACTTTAAATCCTGACCTTGTGGACTCGGCACAAATAAATTCAATGTAAGTGAATCTTTTGATAAGGTAGAGGATCCGTGATAATGACCATCGGGTAATCCGGCATGTGTCCCATAAATTGCCGAAGCATGTTTGTGGGTCCAGCGGCCAAATTCTTTTAATATAGCCACTTGTTCGTCTGGAATTGTGCCATCCGCTTTTGGCCCAATATCTAGTAAGAGGTTGCCGCCCATGTTCAAGCACTCTGTGAAAATACTCAGTAACTCAAAATGGCTTTTAAAGTTGGTGTCTTGCGGCCTATAGCCCCAGTTGTCGTTGGTAGTAAGGCAAAGCTCCCAGGTTTTTTTATCAGGGTGAATTATGGGCATGTTCTGTTCAGGCGTATCGTAGTCTCCAAAACTTTTGAGCCTACCGTTTAGAATTGCATGAGGATTGTAATGTTTGATGATTGAATCAATTTTAGAGGCCTGCCATTCTTGCTCTGAATGTTCCCAGTCGCCATCAAACCAGTAGAGGTCGGGCTTGTACATCGAAGAAATTTCTTCAATTTGTCCATGCATGAAATTCAAAAAATGCTCCCAGCGTTCTGGTTCATTTTGAATCAGGTACCGACTCGAATCCTTTAAAAAGGCCGGGTAGTCATTAGAGCTCCAGTCGAGTAAGGAATAATAAGCGCCGGTATGGATACCTGCTTTTTTAAGTTCTGCGAACAATGGAGCGATTAAATCTTGTTGAACCGGACTCTGGTGAACAGTACTTAATGGATATTTACTTTGCCAGTTTTTATTTTTTTTCGCCTGTGGAGTGAGTAGTTGAGTATCAAAGAGTGAAAGTCCGTCGTGGTGTTTGGTGGTGATGACACAATATTTGGCGCCGCTTTCATGGATCAACGCAACCCACTGGGAAGGCGCATAGTTTTCAGCTTTGAAACCCTTCATTTGAGCCATGTATTGGTCGTATGGGAGCGTTTTATTATGAAAGGCCCAGCTTTCTGAGGTGCCATTCACCGCATACATGCCCCAATGAATAAAGATGCCCAGTTTGGCATCTTCAAACCATGTGTCGGTAGCTTGTTTTTGCGAAAAAGAAATAAAGGGAATGAAAAGGAATAGATAACGGAGTTTATTCATCTTCCAAAGGAACAAAATAGCCTTGAGTTTGCCAAAAATTAAACAAGTGTTTAAATTTTTATGCAAATCTTAAACATTTGTTTAAAAAGAGTGTTTAACTTTGCAGCGCAAATTTTGTAATTGCTATGATAAGAGACCTCAGTACCGAAGAAAAAATAAAGGCAGCCGCTAAGAAAGTCTTTATGACCAAAGGTTTTGATGGTTGTAGTGTGCGCGATATCGCCAAAGAAGTAGGTAGTAACGTGGCTTTGTTGAATTATTACTTCAGGTCCAAAGAAAAACTTTTTGAACTCATTTTTGAAGGCGCCATGAGCGATTTCTTGCA
>CAYPVA010000252.1:0-2700 GCA_964414045.1 uncultured Lishizhenia sp.
GAGAAAGGAATAGAGGTGCCTTGTTCTAAAGATATCAAGGAACCATTCTGACGACCTGGAATTTCACCTTTGAATGGTTGGTATTCCAAGAAACGGTGATTCATGATGGCTTCACCGGCTGTTTGGGTTAGTAAGTAGTTGCGAAGTCCGATGATACCGCGAGATGGGATTTGGAAAGTAACGATCATGCGGTCACCTTTTGGAACCATGTTTGTCATTTCGCCGCGACGACGCGTTACAGCTTCAACCGCTGTTCCACTGTGTTCTTCAGGGAGGTCAATGGTGAGTTCTTCAATTGGCTCACATTTAACACCATCCACTTCTTTGATAATTACCTGAGGCTGTCCTACTTGCAATTCGTAGCCTTCACGACGCATGGTTTCAATGAGAACCGATAAATGCAATACACCGCGGCCAAATACCATCCACTTATCTGCTTTATCGGTATCGTTGACACGAAGTGCTAAGTTTTTCTCGAGCTCCTTTGTGAGGCGATCAGAGATGTGACGCGAGGTTACAAACTTCCCTTCTTTTCCGAAAAACGGTGAATCATTGATAGAGAAGAGCATACTCATGGTAGGCTCGTCCATTTTAATGGTTGGAAGTGGCTCCGGATTTTCAGCATCACAAATAGAATCGCCGATTTCAAACCCTTCGATACCAGTAACGGCGCAAAGGTCACCAGCTTGTACTTCAGTAACTTTTGCACGTTCAATGCCTTCAAAAACAAAAACTTCTTTGATGCGGTGTTTTTCTTGACGGCCGTCTGATTTGGAAAGAATAATTGGTTGATTTTCTTTCAAAACTCCTCTGGATAAACGCCCGATAGCAATACGCCCCACATAAGAAGAAAAGTCAAGGGAGGTAATCAACATCTGTGTATTTCCTTCTTCAATTTTTCGCGGCGGGAAATAAGCTAAAATTTGATCGAGCAAAGGAGTAATGCTGTCTGTTGGTTGTTTCCAATCTGTAGACATCCAGCCATTTTTTGCCGAACCATAAATGGTCGGGAAATCGAGCTGCTCTTCATTGGCATCGAGTTCGAACATGAGGTCAAAAACCTTTTCATGTACTTCTTCTGGCGTACAGTTTTCTTTGTCAACTTTGTTGATCACCAAAAGCGGTTTGATACCCATAGAAAGGGCCTTACCCAATACGAAGCGCGTTTGTGGCATAGGGCCTTCAAATGCATCGACAAGCAAACAAACACCATCTGCCATGTTCAAGACACGCTCTACTTCACCTCCGAAGTCGGCGTGACCCGGGGTGTCGATGATGTTAATTTTGGTTCCTTTGTAAGTAACTGAAACGTTTTTAGAAACAATGGTGATTCCTCTTTCGCGTTCGAGGTCATTGTTGTCCATGATCAATTCTCCGGTCATGCGGTCGCGTTCGTTGACCACTTGACCTGCTTCAATCATTTTATCGACAAGCGTAGTTTTACCGTGGTCGACGTGTGCTATAATGGCGATATTTCTAATTTCCATAAAGAGCTTGTATGCTATTTTTAATATTTACTTTTTTTTGCGCCAAAACCACGATCTGATCCGCGATCAGCGCCGCCTGAGCGTTTTTTGTCAAAACCACCTTTTTTCTCAAAACCTGGTTTTCTGCTTCCTCCGAAAGAACCCGGGCCTCTTTTAGAACCTGGTCCTTTTGAAAATTTGCGGTCACCGCCACGATCGTTGCGATCACGGCCACCGCCGCCACCTTGTCCGGGTGCTGTCACTTCGATAGAAACTTTGTGTCCCTCGAATTCGGTACCGTCTACAAGTTTTAAGATTTTTTGCGTATGCTCATCATCTGCTTCGATAAATGAGAATGAAGTCATGATGTCAATACGACCCAAAGCCTTAGAATTGAGGCCAGTAGCATCGCAAATGATGCGAACCATGGCACCTGGATTGAGGCCATCGCGTCTTCCTAAATTGACAAAAAAGCGTGTTTTACCTTCTTCGCGGGCACGACTCTGACGATCGTTTTTGCGTTCTGGTCGTTCGCGGTCTTCTTTGCTAGCTGAGGCATTTAAGTCTCCCGCACGCTCATAGTACTCAATAAAGCGGTTGAATTCAGCTGAAACAAATCGTTTGATGACCTCTTCTTTGGTTAAGTCCTTGAAAGAGTCTAGGATTTGCTCCATGAATGGTGCAATATCTGCTTCTTTTACTTCAGTAGCTATCGTGTTATCGATGAGTTTCTTCAGCTGAATTTCGCAGATTTCTGCCGGGTTCGGAATTTGTCCTTGTGTGAAGGTCATGCGCATTTGTCTTTCAATCGCTTTGATTTTGACAAATTCACGGGTATTTACCAACACTAGTGACTGACCAGTTTTTCCGGCACGAGCCGTACGCCCACTGCGGTGTGTATAGTTTTCGATGTCATCAGGTAAATTGTAGTTGATGACGTGTGTGATATTGTTGATATCAAGACCTCGGGCAGCAACGTCTGTGGCTACCAAGATTTGAAGTTCTTTCGAACGAAAACGCTCCATAACGCGGTCGCGCATGGCCTGCGTGAGATCACCATGCAGTGGTTCTGCGTTGTAACCATCACGTGCCAATTTCATAGCGACGGTAGCTGTTTCGTTTTTTGTTCTACAGAAAATCAGACCATAAATGGTAGGGTTGAAATCGATCAGGCGTTTTACGGCGTCATAGCGATCGCGCTCTTTTACGGTGTAGTAAATGTGCTCGATGTTTT
>CAYPVA010000253.1:0-2671 GCA_964414045.1 uncultured Lishizhenia sp.
GTCATGTATTGAATGGACGCCGCGATCAAAAATATTGTTCTGATCAATGCCGCAACACTTATAATAACAGGCACTACTCGGATCTACTTCATGAAAACCGAAAAATCAATCGCATTCTACATGCCAACAAACTCATTTTAGTGGAACTTGCTAAGGATAAAAGAAAGAAACATCACATCCAAACTTTTCATGAGAAAGGATTTCAATTTCAATTCCATACACACACATGCATTTCAAAAGCAGGTCAAACCATTTTCTACTGTTATGATTATGGTTATCTTCGGTTCAACGAAGATTTTTATTTAATCATACATGAGCAGTAAATTTATTGGCGCAGCCCAAAGGCAAAGTTTGTACGATCTGAGGCAACATGAAAATAGTTCCGAACTGATCGTTTTTATCCATGGTTTCATGGGTTTTATGGATTGGGGAGCTTGGCATTTAGTCGCCAACTACTTTTATGCACACAACTATGACTTTTGTCGTTTCAATTTATCGCACAACGGAACCAGCCTTGAAGCGCCAACTGATTTTGTCGATTTAGAGGCCTTTGGATCCAATACATATAGTAAAGAATTGTTCGATGTTCAAGCGCTGCTTCATCATATAGAACGCGAACACCGCAACTATTCGCGCATTCATTTAATTGGTCATTCGAGAGGAGGTGGTATGGCAATCCTGGCCGCACATCATTGGAAGTGCCAAAGTAAACTTGGGCAAGTTTGTACCTGGGCGGCTATTTGTGATATTGGTCGAAGATTTCCTACTGGTGATGATTTAGCACAATGGAAGGCAATTGGCTTGAGACATGTAACAAATGGCCGAACAAACCAAGAATTACCACAGTATTTCCAACTCTATGAAGATTATATAGCAAATCGCAGTCAGTTGGATATCTTAGGTGCAGCGAAAAATCTTGGTCAAAGCTTGCATATTTTTCATGGCGACTTAGATGAATCTGTACCAATGTCTGAAGCATTTGAACTTGGAAATGCCGCCGGTGTAGAAGTCATGACGATCAAAGGTGCAGATCATGTATTTGGTGCCATACATCCATGGGAGGCCAAGGCTTTACCTCCCCTCCTTCAAGAATTATGCTTGCAGACTTTAAAATGTTTGTAAATGAAAAAAGCCAGTAATTATACTGGCTTTTGTTTTGGGGAGGAAGACGGGTCTCGAACCCGCGACCTTCGGAACCACAATCCGACGCTCTAACCAACTGAGCTACAACCTCCGTTTAAGTGGGTGCAAATATACAAATTCTTCTTGAAATGATAAAATGCAATTTTTGCAAATTCTAATTTTTTCTATTTGTACTTTTGCGCACATCCATCAATCAAATCAGTTATGACACCAATCAATTCGAGTGTACTCGCACAAGCTATGAGTTATAACGCCTACATGGCACTCACTGAACTATTAGTGAAGGAAGGACGCACCAGTGGACCTAATCAAGCAGAAGCATACGTTTATTATACTAAGCTGAATTTACAAAGAATGAAACGCTTGAATAAAACAGTTGAAGTACCGACTGCGCTCACTGAACTTTTGCAGCAAAAAGCCAGCACATGGACTTGGGTCATTATTACAGAGCCATGGTGTGGTGATGCCGCCCAATGCGTTCCTGTTCTGGAGAAAATTGCTCAAACGGATTCAAAAATAAAAACGGCTTATCTACTGCGCGACGAGCACCCAGAGGTTATGGATGTATATCTGACAAACGGAGGGCGAGCCATCCCCAAATTAATTTGCCTCGATCAAGATGGCAAGGAAGTATTTACTTGGGGGCCAAGGCCTGCAGTGATACAAGAAGTAATGAACCGACTCAAAGCAGAGGGCGTAACTGAAATTTCTAAAATTGTAGAGGAAATCCAAAAAGCATACAACGCCGACCATCAGGCCGGCGTGTACGAAGAAATGGAGGCTGTGTTAGCAGCGCTTTAAAGTGTCCCGCGGTTTTCTTGCTCGCGCTCGATGGCTTCAAATAAAGCCTTGAAATTACCTTTACCGAAAGATTGTGCACCTTTTCTTTGAATGATTTCAAAGAACATAGTCGGGCGATCCACAACTGGTTTGGTAAATAATTGTAATAAATAACCTTCGTCATCGCGGTCAATCAGGATACCATGAGACTTCAATAGTTCGACGTCTTCATCAATGGCACCTACGCGCTCAAGGAGGTCATCGTAGTATGTTTCAGGGACATACAAGAACTCAACACCGCGGTCGCGCATGGCTGAAACCGTTGCTACGATATCGTTGGTTGCAACAGCGATGTGCTGTACACCTGGGCCGTTGTAAAAATCGATGTATTCTTCAATCTGAGATTTTTTCTTGCCCTCAGCTGGTTCGTTGATTGGAAATTTAATACGACCATTGCCATTTGACATCACTTTTGACATCAAGGCGGTGTAATCAGTTGAGATATCTTTGTCGTCGAAAGAAACGATTTGGGCAAAGCCCATTACTTTTCCGTAAAATTCAACCCAATCGTTCATTTCATTCCATCCAACATTTCCTACCATGTGGTCAATGAACTTGAGCCCAACTGGCGCTGGATTGTAATGTGATTCCCATTTTTTATAACCCGGTAAAAAGATTCCGTTGTAATTTTTTCGTTCCACAAAAATATGGACGGTTTCACCGTAGGTATAAATACCTGAGCGCACCA
>CAYPVA010000254.1:0-2661 GCA_964414045.1 uncultured Lishizhenia sp.
TGGAAAAACCAAAAACCATTCACGACTTTGGTGGCTTTCCTCCTGAATTATTTGCACAGCAATATCCTGCACCCGGCAGCCCTCAATTGGCACAAGAAATTAAAAATCTAATCCAAGACACCGCTATTAACCTTGATCACGAGTGGGGTTTGGATCACGGGACCTGGACGATACTCAAACACTTTTACCCGGATGCAAACATTCCAGTAGTGCAGTTCTCTATCGACTACAGACAGCCCCTGAGTTACCATTTTAACCTTGCCAAACAATTAAGCTCACTCAGAAAAAAGGGCGTACTGATCATTGGCTCCGGAAATATAGTCCACAACCTCAGGGCCGTGGATTTTAGTAAAATCAATGAAGTAGGTTATGGTTTCGAATGGGCACATGAGGCAAGGGCATATGTTAACAACTGTATTCTTACAGAAAATTTCAAGGCGCTTCAAGAATTAGAGCAAGGGCCAAAAGCACTTCAAATGGCCATACCTACCCCTGATCATTACATTCCTCTTCTTTATATTTTAGGTCTTAAAAACAAGGAAGAAGAATTGCAATTTTTCAATGACAAACTACTCGCTGGGAGTTTAAGCATGACTTCGCTTAAAATTGGCTAGATTTTCTATCAAATAAACCTTTCGGTCCTTCAGGATGTTCTATCTTTGTAACAGAAATAAATGAGTTATGTCGCAAAGAAATTGGCAAAGTATCAAAACCTACGAAGACATCAAATTTGAGTTCTTTGAAGGAATCGCTAAAATCACGATAAACAGACCTAAAGTCTACAACGCATTTAGGCCTGAAACGAATTTCGAAATGCTAGATGCGATGAATATCTGCCGTGAAAGACCAGATATCAATGTGGTTGTCTTGACGGGCGAAGGCGACAAAGCTTTCTGTTCTGGAGGCGATCAAAATGTAAAAGGTGTGGGTGGTTATATTTCTGAAAACGGTGTACCTCGCCTCAATGTACTCGATTTACATAAAGCCATTCGCTCTTTACCTAAACCAGTCATAGCTATGGTTAATGGTTATGCCATCGGTGGAGGCCACGTACTTCATGTCGTTTGTGACCTTACCATCGCCTCTGAAAATGCGCGCTTTGGTCAGACAGGCCCTAAAGTAGGCAGCTTTGACGGCGGATTTGGTTCTTCTTATTTAGCCAGACACGTGGGCCAAAAGAAAGCCCGAGAAATTTGGTTTTTGTGTAACCAATACACAGCCGAAGAAGCTGAAAAAATGGGAATGGTCAACAAAGTGGTTCCGCTCGCTGAACTAGAAGACACTGTTGTCGAGTGGTCAAAAATCATTATGAAAAGAAGCCCCCTTGCCATCCGCATGATCAAAAGAGCCATGAATGCCGAGCTCGACGGACAGCATGGATTAATGGAGCTGGCAGGTGATGCAACCCTGCTCTATTATCTTACTGAAGAGGCACAAGAAGGCAAACATGCATTTCTTGAAAAACGCGATCCAAATTTCCAACAATATCCAAAATTCCCTTGATGTCAGTAGCACAACTAGAACCAACTGCCCTTTGGCAATATTTTGCAGCACTCAATGCTGTACCAAGACCTTCCAAAAAAGAAGCTCGTGTGATTGCTTTCATGAAAGCATTTGGCGAAAACCTTGGCCTTGAAACGCACATTGATCAAATTGGAAATGTCATCATTAAAAAACCTGCTACTCCCGGGATGGAGCACAAGCAAACAGTCATTTTGCAGTCTCACCTCGATATGGTGCACCAAAAAAATGCCGAAACAATCTTTGATTTTGATTCACAAGGAATTGAAATGCGGGTTGATGGTGATTGGGTAAAAGCCAACGGAACCACGCTAGGTGCAGATAACGGTATCGGAGTTGCTGCAATTATGGCTGTATTATCAAGTACAGATATCGCGCACCCTGCACTAGAAGCATTTTTTACAATCGACGAAGAAACAGGCATGACGGGTGCCAAAGAAATGGACGCTCAGTTGCTTTCAGGCTCCATACTTTTAAACCTCGATACAGAAGATGACGACGAACTTTCGGTAGGCTGTGCTGGTGGCATTGACACCAACACCTTCTACACTTACAAAGAAGTAGCTGCAAACCCAGCAGACACTTGTTTTCAAATCAATATCAAAGGATTACTCGGTGGGCATTCCGGAATGGACATCGATAAAGGTCGCGGAAATGCCAACAAATGGATGGCCAGAATTCTTTGGGAATTACAACAAGTGCAGCAGATTCATTTGCATGACTTCGATGGCGGAAGTTTGCGCAATGCAATTCCTCGAGAAGCAAGTGCTACTGTAAGTTGCTCAAACCCGACGCTTTTTGAACAAACGTTGCAAGCCATCATTGCGGTTTTCAAAAATGAATTCAAGAGCATTGAACCACACTTTGACATCAAATCTGCAATCATAACTAGCTCCTCTCAAGTGATGGACGCTACGGATTTCGATAAAATTTTGCGTACGCTGTGCGCCGTTCATAATGGCGTATACCGCATGAGCCCTGAGATCGAAGGGTTGGTAGAAGCATCCTCTTCTCTGGCGCGCGTGATCATCAAAGACGGAAAATTCCTGACGCAGTCTTTACAAAGAAGCTCTGTTGAAAGCACGAAAAAAGAAGTCAGTATGGCTTTGCGTTGTGCCTTTGAAAACATGGGGGCTACCG
>CAYPVA010000255.1:0-2657 GCA_964414045.1 uncultured Lishizhenia sp.
GTTTGATATAAGGCACACTCATAGAATCAATGACAGCCGTATCTTGGGCAAGTTCACGGCTGAATCCCTGAATGACTACGTAATCCCATTTATACTTTTTGATTGACTGATAGAGCTCTGGTCTTTTTGAGTGCATCTCAAAGGTATGATTTGACTTGGCGTCCATATGGATGTCAACACTCAAGCCTTTGCTGTTCGCCATTTGCTGTAATAGCTTTGGCATATCGTTATAATGCGTATAACTGTTGCCAATAAAAAGCACGCGCATCGGTTGTGCTGTCACCCAAATGCTCAAGAATAATCCGATGAGTAAGCCAAAGCTTTTCATTTTGTGCTATTTTATTGCTTTTGCAAAAGTGTCGATAATGCCGCCAACTCTTGCGGGTCCGGGTTTAACTTTGGGCCGCTGAAATTGATATCGTTGATTGTCTGAAGTGGAATAAGATGAATGTGCGCATGCGGAACCTCTAGACCTATTACACTCACTCCTATGCGCTTACAAGGGATCTGTTTTTTAAGTAATAGGGCCACCTCTTTGGCAAAAATCCAGAGGTCTTGATATGCCTGATCTTCTATATCAAATATATAATCTGTTTCTATTTTTGGAATTACTAAAGTATGTCCGGTAGCTAAGGGTTGAATGTCAAGAAAAGCCAAGAAATTATCATTTTCTGCTACTTTGTAGCAAGGTATTTCACCATTGACGATTCTTGTAAATAGACTAGGCATTATCTGGAAATAGAAATGATCTCAAAATTCATGATGCCACCAGGTGTTTGAATTTCTGCAATATCACCCACTTTTTTGCCCAAAAGGCCTTTTCCAATCGGCGACTCTATTGAAATTTTACGCAACTTGATGTCGGCTTCATTTTCAGCCACTAATGTGTACTCAATTTCCATACCATTTGTTTGATTCTTAATCAAAACCTTGGAAAGGATAAATACTTTGCTGTTATCCATATGCGTTTCATCTACTAAACGCGCGTTAGAGATGATCCCTTCTAATTTAGATATTTTCATTTCAAGAATACCTTGCGCCTCTTTGGCCGCATCGTATTCAGCATTTTCCGAAAGGTCACCCTTATCGCGTGCCTCAGCAATTTGCTCTGAAATGGCGGGTCTTTGAACCGTTTTTAAATGATGTAATTCGTCTTTTAATTTTTGTAGACCTTCTGCAGTGTAATAATTGATAGCCATGTTGCTCGGTTTATTGAAACAAACAAGAGAGCCCTAAAAGAGCTCTCTTGCACCTAACAAAGTTAGAAAATTATTTTAAGCTAATTGTAGCTCCGATAGTATGAATAATGCCAAATACTCCGGCAAAACGCGTTGCGTATTCAATGCCGAGTGCATTTTTGTTTTCTCCTACAAGTGCATCAATTGAAAAACCTGCCGAAGGACCACTAAAGGCACTTGAACGTGTTTCTTCATTGAACATGCCATTCTCGTAACAAAAACCAGCTCTTAAATTAAATGCCATGCTTTCTTTGGCTATTCCGTAATCAAGACCAATACGGAACTGATCTTTCATAAATGAGTTTGCCGTGAAACCTAAAGCTAAATTTAATTTATTGCTTTCGTTAAAGATGAAATCATAGGAACCACCAATTCCGAGTAGCGAAGGCAATTCAAAAGTGGCAGAACGCTGTTCCAATGAGGCAATATAGCCAGTACTTACATATGTAACTTGTTGAGCCAAACCATCGCCTTTATAGCGCATCACTGGGCCAACGTTCTTTAAAGTAATACCAAACTTGAGTTGGTCTTGCTCACCTGAGACATAACGGATGCCCGCATCAATTGCGATACCATTTGCCTTCATGTTAGAAATACTCTCAGAAATTACCTTAAAGTTGATTCCTCCATAGATGGAAGAAGAGAACTCCTTTGCATAACCTACACTGAAAATATTCATGCGAGGCGAGAAGAAACCGATATTTCCTTCAGGATTTGCTACAGTAGTAATGGGAATATCTCCATAGTTCATTGATTGAACACTGATAGAAAACACCTCAGAATCCGAAATGCGCTGCGCTACACCTGCTCCATTGAGCGCGATTCCAGCTGAACCCATCCAGTTTGAGTAATTAAACTTCATTTGTGTCTTTTCCGTGAATGCCAAGCCAGCAATGTTCATATAAGTAGCTTCAAGACCATTACTATTGGCGTAAGAAGCATCTCCTATAGCACCTGATCTAGCCCAAGGATTAACTAATAAATGAGACGCACCAGCTGACCCTACACGGTCTTCATTACCTGCGAAACCCTGCAGTGAGGCTACTAAACCTGCACTGAGAAATATATGTTTTAAAGTCATTTTCATTACTTTGAAATATACAATAATTAAATACCTTGTAAGTCTGCTTGGCGCATTCCACCAAAGAACTTCAAGACGCGCTCACCTACTCCTGGTACATCGACATGTATTAAGTAGATGCCTCCTGCAACCGGAATTGCCTTATGATTGGTCAAATCCCAATCGATATAAGTTTGGGGGCTATCTTTTTTGAAACTACGTACCAACTTACCATTTGAAGTATAAATCCTTACCGTACAAACCTCAGGAAGGTTGACGATTTTGACTTTAGTATCCAAACGCGTGCGCTCATATTCTGAGAATGCATAGTATGGGTTCGGCACTACGTTGATCATAGC
>CAYPVA010000256.1:0-2649 GCA_964414045.1 uncultured Lishizhenia sp.
ACCAATTGAATTTAACTTTATTATCTTGAAAATCAAGGGCTAGGTTAGCGCTATATCCTTTGAGGTGCGTCCAGGCTTGTGGATGCCCTTCTTTAAAGTTCTGGATAAAAAATTTCGTGCCGTTGGCTTGAAACGGTTGTTCAGGCTTCAAGATAGAAGAGAAATAGCTTTGTTTGTAGGCTACCCATTTGATGTCTTCCTCCGCTTTTTTGGCTTCACTGGCAGTTTCACTAAGGTAGTCAAGGCCATTTTCGGTTTGCTCATAACAAATCGTTGATACGCGGCGTTGCTCGGAAAACAAGCGTTCAGTTTTGCGTAAATCGGCTTCCCAATTTAATATAGTGTTGTCAAGTATAAAGCCTTTGTTGTCAAGTACTTCAATGGTGTAATCGAGGTCGTGGCCTTGATTGAGTTGGTACGTTTGGATGATGGTACCTTGTGCAAATTTCGCTTTAAAAACAGCACTATTGGCCGTTTTTGATACCAACTCAAATAAATAGTTTTTCGTAAAGAGTTTGCCTTTGGTACTGCTCAATATCAATTGATTATAGGCGTCACCTTCTTTAAACAAACAAAGTGCTGCATCTTTCTTGGCATCAAAGTCTTTGTAGGACTTATAGTTTTTCAAATAGACAGCTGAAACAATACCTCCTTTGGAATTGAGCTCGATCAAGAGCTTGTCGTTTTCAATTTTTGTGATACTTCCTTTAGCGGCAATTTTTGTTGTAGCTGCTGCTTGGTTAGCCGGAATGGGTGCTACGGCGTTTTCTTTCTTTACCGCTTTTTTCTGCGCTACGGTTGCTTCTTTTTGTTGGGCAGCCTTTAATTCTGCTTCTGAGGGCTGATTCATGACAGAAAAAACCGTGATGATCAGACCGATGAGGACAAGGCCAATGGTTGAATTGCGATCCATGAGATTATTTTGATTGGTGATTGAGCGCTGCCTTCACAAAACCAACAAAGAGTGGGTGAGGGGCATCTACTGTACTTTTGTATTCAGGGTGAAACTGCACCCCTACAAACCAAGGGTGGTTCGGAATTTCTACAACTTCAACAAGACCTGTTTCCGGATTTTTACCCGTTGCGATCATGCCCTGCGCTTCATATTGGGCCAAAAATTCATTATTGAATTCATAGCGATGGCGGTGGCGTTCGGTGATGTTAATGGTTTGGTATGCTTTGGCTGCATTAGAATTTGGCTTGAGCTCACATTTGTAGGCGCCAAGGCGCATGGTGCCACCCATGTTGGAGATCATTTTTTGTTCTTCCATCATGGAAATTACTGGTGCTTTGGTTTGCTCAGACATTTCTGTCGAGTGTGCATCGGAAAGACCAAGAACGTGGCGTGCAAATTCAATGACAGCAATTTGCATCCCGAGACAGATGCCGAGGAATGGAATATTGTTTTCGCGGGCAAATTTCACTGCCGCAATTTTGCCGTCAATTCCTCTGGAGCCGAAACCTGGTGCTACCAAAATGCCGTCTAGGCCTTGTAATGCTTGTGCAGCATTTTCTTCGGTAAAGCTTTCTGAATGAATCCAAGATAATTCTACTTTGGTTTCATTGGCAACCCCCGCATGAATAAAGGCTTCTGAAATAGACTTATAAGCGTCTTTAAGCTCGACGTATTTACCAACCAAACCAATTTTAACGGTATGTTGTGGATTTTTAAGTCTGTCGAGAAACGCCTTCCAATTGTCAAGTTTAGGTGCTTGTTTTTTAGATAAGCCCAATTTTTCTAAAACAACAGTGTCAAGTTCTTCTGCCTGCATTAAAAGTGGTACGTCGTAAATGGATGCGGCATCGCGGGCTTCAATCACTGCATTGACCGAAACATTGCAGAATTTAGCAATTTTTTGACGCAAACCTAGTTCGAGTTCGTGCTCGGTGCGGCAACACAATACGTCCGGTTGTACACCAAGCTCGAGTAATTGTTTAACAGAGTGTTGGGTTGGTTTGGTTTTGAGTTCGCCTGCTGCAGATAAATAGGGGATAAGCGTTAAGTGAACAACGATGCAGTCGTTTTCGTGTTCCCATAGCATTTGGCGAACCGCCTCTACATAAGGAAGTGACTCGATGTCACCAACGGTACCACCAATTTCTGTAATAACGATATCGAAGGTGCCATTTTTGGCAACAGCTTGAATGCGTTCTTTGATTTCGTCGGTGATGTGCGGAATAACTTGAACGGTTTTCCCTAAATAATCGCCACGGCGTTCTTTTTCAATGACTGATTGATAAATGCGGCCGGTGGTCACGTTATTTGCTTGTGAGGTAGGTACATTCAAAAAACGCTCATAATGCCCGAGGTCGAGGTCGGTTTCGGCGCCGTCGTCTGTGACGAAGCATTCACCGTGCTCGTAGGGGTTCAGGGTTCCTGGATCGATATTGATATATGGATCGAGTTTTTGAATGGTCGTGGTATAACCACGCGCTTGTAAAAGTTTTGCTAATGAGGCAGAAATGATGCCTTTACCAAGAGAAGAAGTGACCCCCCCGGTTACAAAAACATACTTAGTGGAATTGGACATATAACGTTTGTAACTACGGGAGACAAAGGTAATACATTCATTGCCTTTGGCCTAACAATCTTAACAAATTGTTGATATGTTTATTTCTTTTCTTGCCAAGTAAAATAGTTGCGTTGCT
>CAYPVA010000257.1:0-2636 GCA_964414045.1 uncultured Lishizhenia sp.
GGTTTCTTGAAGAGGTCTTTGTTTTCTTTGCGCCATTGCTCGTAGTCTTTTTTGACTTCATCAATGGGCATTTTAGCTTGTTGAAAACCGTAGTCCAGTGCAAATTTTTTAGCGCCGGCACCAACCAACATGACGTGTTGCGTGTTTTCCATAACGGCACGCGCCACACTAACAGGATGAGCAATACCCTCTAAAAATGCAACAGAACCACAGCGCGCATCACCTCCCATGATACAAGCATCAAGCGTAACATGGCCCTCGCGGTCAGGGCGACCACCCACACCGACACTTCTATTGGTGAGGTCAGCTTCAGTGACCATCACTCCTTTTTCAACGGCATCTAGGGCAGATCCTCCTTTTTGTAAAACAGCCCAAGCTCCTTCGTTGGCAGCCAAGCCATGATTCCATGTAGATAATACCATGGGTCCATTGACTTTACCTTCAAAAGATTGCGCCATGATGTTGGTCGCTTTACTCGGCTTTACTAAACCCAAAGCACCTACAACGGCACCAAAGCGTATAAATTGTCTTCTTTTCATCTGCTTCAACTAAGGTTGTCCGGCATCTAACCATTTTTGGAAGGCCGTTGCATTTTTAATGTGTTGGGCACCCGAGGCCGTAAAATTGTGGGTACTGGAATGATCAGGTTTAGCACACATAAAAATGTAATCGTGCTTACTGGCATTTAAAACCGCCTCAACTACTGCTGTAGGTGGCAAATAGATGGGGCCCGGAGGAAGCCCCTGTATTTGGTAAGTATTGTATGCGCAATCGATATCGCGATGCACTGCTAACAAGCGCTGTACACCATTGAGTTGGTCACCCCAACAAAATTTAAAAGTTGGATCAGATTGCAATTTAATGCCTTGACGCACACGGTTGAGATAAAGCCCTGCAATGATTGGCCATTCTTGCGCAATTTTAGACTGCTCTGAGTAAACAATGCTTGCCAATGTAACCGCCTCACTTGGTGTATTGAGCCCTTGTTCTTTTAGTAAAGCCATGCGCGCTGGCGTCCAATAATTTTTAAACTCTTTGGCCATGCGCTCAACAAAACTTGCTGGTGTTTGATCCCAGTACATTTCATAAGTATTGGGAATGAAAAGTGCAGGAAGTTGCTCATAGGTAAAACCCAAACGCGCAAGTGTTGCTCCCTCTTGCAAATAGAGGATCAGTTTGGTGCTATCGAGGTCTAGCTGATCTTGTATTTTGCCAGCGAGATCGTTAATGGTGCGGCAATTTTCGAAGTTCACTTTTACGGTTTGCTCGGCATTTCCATTTAAATTACTGTTCAATTTAAAGCCGTTCCAAATATGGCGAAACGCAGTTCCGGGTTCAATGACATACTTCCCCATAGCTATATTGCGCGGGTTCATTTCTTTTTGGTTTCCGACCAATTCAAAAAGTGCTGTTTCCGAAATAATGCCTTTTTCTTGCAAAAGCAGTGCTACACTGTGTACATCTAGCAAATTTCCCTTTTGCGCGTCATATGACAAATAAACAACCACTGCTTCCGAATTGCTCGACTTTTGAAACGCAGCATAGACATATTTGAGTTTCGGAAATAATAAAACGGTGATTCCTAAAAGAAAAACGCCGGCAATTAAAATTAATTTTTGCTTTTTAGACATAATTGATAAGTAAGTTCGTCGAAATATTCATTTTTAAAACGCAACCAATTCTTGCGCGTACCTGCGTGCTGAAATCCTGCTTTTTCAAACAAGGAAATACTCGCCTGATTATCTCCGTGTATTTGACAATATAAATTTCGGAGCTCAAGAATTTCTGTACAGTAATTGATCAATAGTGCAAGTGCTTCTGTGGCGATGCCCTTACCTTTATCTTGGTCTTCGGCTATGAGAATACCTACCGCCGCATAACCGTGCTTGAAATTGACATCGTATAAATCAATAACACCAACTGCTCTTTGTTCTGTTTGGGTCATGATCACCAAACGCAATTGGCCCGATTTACGGAGGTCGGATTGTTGTTCAATCAGTTGAATAATGTCAAACATAGAAAAAGGCACCTCAGTATTCGATACCTTCCAGTTCTTTGGATTGTTTTCCCAGAGGAAAACTTGGCCGGCGTCGTCTTTTTCAACGGCCCTGAGATAAATATGCTTACCGCTTAAGCTCATAGGTTCCGTTAAATACAAATTGTGCGGGGCCAATCAGGTAAATTTCCGAAAAAGAACCGTCTGGATTTGCCTGCCATTGAACAGCTAAATTTCCTCCTTTTGTCAATACCTTGACTTGTCCTTGTTTGATTTTTTGAAGTTGTGCGTACACTAACGCAGCTGCAGTAACGCCCGTGCCACAAGACAGCGTTTCGGCTTCAACGCCGCGTTCATAAGTAGCCACCTGAATACCGGTATCTGTATATTTCATAAGATTCACGTTGATGCCGTCATCTTTGTAAGTGTCATTATACCTGATACTTCTACCGACCTGTTCAACGTGCGCTGCACGCTGATCTTCGTCCAGTATGACGTAATGTGGCGATCCGGTATGCAACTCAAAATCGCCGTCTAAAATTTGAATTGTTCCGACATCTGACATTTTCAGCTTGACTTCATCTTGACACAACCAAGCTTCATGGAGTCCGTCAATGGCCATAAAGGTGGTGTGTGGTGC
>CAYPVA010000258.1:0-2630 GCA_964414045.1 uncultured Lishizhenia sp.
TTTCTTGAATGCGGAAATTTTGATCGGGTAATTCTTGTAGGGTTTTGTTGTCTGTAAGGAGGGTATTCAATGTCAGTTCGGTGCCATTGTAAAAATAACGGAGCTCAATGAGCTGACCCACCTTTAACTTGTCAAAAGCGTAATATCCTTGTTGGTTAGAAGTAGTTTCCATTGGGATATTCACCGACTTGTGATCTACGATCTGAAGCTGAATAACGGCACCGGCAACTGGTTTTCTGCCTTTGGAATAACAATGGCCAAACACGGTAATATCTTGTGCTAAAACGCCAAAGGGTAAAACAAATAAAAATAGCAGTAAAAGATGCTTCATTGATACAAAGTTACAATCCTTAACGACCAATCCCATGCTTTATTTCTTAGAAAGTAATTTTACGGTCTTCTCAGTTTCAATTACATTTGTTTTATGTTGTCTAAAGACAAAATATTAATAGGCCGCCGCGAACTTGCTGTATTGCCTGATTTCGGCCTTGAGCAAGTGAAGGTTAAAGTCGATACCGGCGCCTATACTTCTAGTATTCATGTCAGTAGTTGTCATGAAGAAGCAGGGCAGTTGAAGGTGGTTTTTTTGGATGACAAACACGCCGCATTCACAGGTCAAGAAATGAATTTCACCAAATACCGGACAAAAAAGGTCAAAAGCAGTACAGGTCAAGTTCAAGAACGCTATTTTGTTTTTGGAACGATTTGCATTGCGGGTTTGTGTTTTCAAACTGAATTTTCATTGACCGTACGCAAAGGGATGCGTTACCCCATTTTACTCGGAAGAAAAGTCCTTAACAATCGCTTTGTTGTCGATACCAGCAAAAAATATATTCACGAGCCACTTACCTTACAAGCATGAAAATTGCCATTTTATCCAGAAACCCACACCTTTATTCAACGCGCAGGCTTGTAGAAGCAGCTGAAGCAGCTGGCCACGAGGCACATGTCATTGATCACCTCAAATGCAATATTGAAATTGAACAAACCGGCCCAGCGCTCTATTATCAAAATCAATATTTAAAGGGTTTTGATGCAGTCATTCCAAGAATTGGTGCCTCGGTTACTTTTTATGGCACCGCTGTAGTACGTCAGTTTGAAATGATGAATGTCTTCACGGCAGTAGGCTCGCGCGGGATCATTCACTCCCGAGACAAACTCCGTTGTTTGCAGGTACTTTCCAAAGAAGGAATCGGCTTGCCTAAAACCGTCTTCACCAATTACTCTAAGGATGTGAAGCATGTTGTAAAAAGTGCTGGCGGAGCTCCTGTAGTATTGAAATTATTAGAAGGTACCCAAGGTTTAGGCGTTGTTTTGGCAGAAAACCTCAATGCGGCACAATCGGTACTCGAAGCGTTTAATGGCTTGAAGGCAAGGGTTATTGTTCAGGAGTTTATCCGCGAGGCAAAAGGAGCAGACATCCGAGCATTTGTCGTTGACGGCGAAGTTGTTGGCGCTATGAAAAGACAAGGTTTACCAGGCGAGTTCAGGTCAAATTTGCATCGTGGCGGAAGTTCAGAAACAATTGAACTCACCACCGAAGAGCGGTACACCGCCATTTTAGCGGCAAAGGCCGTTGGCTTAGGCGTTGCAGGTGTAGATATGCTGCAGTCCGAACGTGGCCCACTGGTACTTGAAGTCAATTCTTCACCGGGGCTCGAGGGAATAGAAAAAACGACCCAAAGCGACATCGCCGGAAAAATCATTGCTTACATCGAAAGAAATGTCAGGCGCTAAGAAAATCAATCACAAAAAAATGACCATTCTCGGGCAAGAAATTTTGCCCGGAAAAGGGGCTCAACTGAATTTAGAGGTGGCGCACTTGCATACCCGTACACCCATTCAGGTACCGGTGCTTGTGGAGCGCGCCAAAGAAGATGGCCCGACTGTTTTAGTGATGGCTGGCCTGCACGGAGACGAACTCAACGGCATAGAAATTGTCCGTCGCTTCTTGCGCAAAAAGCTCAACAAGCCTACCAAAGGCACCATCATCTGCCTTCCCATCTTTAATATTTTTGGTTTTTTGAACCTCCAACGCGAGTTGCCAGATGGCCGAGACCTCAACCGCAGCTTTCCAGGAAGCAACAATGGTTCTTTGGCCGCACAGTTTGCTTTTCATTTCATGAAAGAAATTGCACCACACTGCGATTACATCATCGATTTCCATACCGGGGCTGCACAACGCAACAATTTTCCGCAAATTCGCTGTGTGTTCTCTGACCAAGAAAGTGTTGAACTCGCAAAGGTTTTTAATCCGCCCTTTATTTTGCATTCCGGCCTCATTGCCAAAACACTGCGTGAAAGTATTGTGAAGCGCAAAAAGAAAATCTTGTTGTTCGAAGGTGGAAAATCAAACAATATTGAAGAAAATGTAGTAGAGGAGGGGCTCAACGGCCTCAAGCGCGTCATTGCTCATTTGGGCATGCGCAACTACAAAATAGATATATCGAAAGACAGAGCGCCCATATTTATTGGTGAAAACAAATGGATGCGAGCGCCGTCAAGTGGCATGTTTCAGTGTTTTGTGGCTAACGGAACTGCCGTGCAAAAAGGTGAAGTCTTGGCTTTGGTCACCGACCCCTACGGGAAATACGAAAAACAAATCAAAGCCAGCCAAGCAGGTTTTGTGA
>CAYPVA010000259.1:0-1441 GCA_964414045.1 uncultured Lishizhenia sp.
TAGGAAACAGCTATATGGCTGTCAATAATTTACCGCAACTCATTAGCGATCTTGCAACCGCACAAGGCGATGTGCTCATTTTTCAGAGCAATACTCCCGGAGGGCAAACTTTTCAAATGCATGCCAATAATCCGACTAATTACCAGCTGATGCACGCACAAGCCTGGGACTATGTGGTACTGCAAGGACAAAGCCAAGAACCAAGCTTCCCGACAGCTCAAGTGAATACCCAAACCCTACCCTACGCGCTCCAATTGGCCGATAGCGTGAAAAGCATCCAACCTTGCGCTCAAGTTAATTTCTTCATGACCTGGGGGCGTCAAAATGGCGACCCACAATGGGACTCTATCAGCACTTTTGACGGCATGAATGCACGCCTCAGAGCGGCGTATTTACGCTTTGCCGATTCTGCCAATGCAGCAGTTTCACCCGTAGGAGTCGCTTGGAAATTTGTCCGCGACAACTACCCAAATATCAATCTGTACCAACAGGATGGATCCCACCCAAGTTTGGAAGGGTCTTATTTGGCTGCGTGTGTCTTTTACAGCTCCTTATTTCAAAAATCTTGTGTTGGAAATGCCTTTAATCCAGGAATTGGGCATGGCGATGCATTTATTTTGCAACAAGTGGCCAGTGCTGTTGTCCTCGACAGCTTGCCCCTTTGGAATTTAACCCTACCCAACCAAATGCTGCAGGCAAGCGCTTCGTATAGCGGCGTTCCAGGCGCCAGCTTATTTAGTTTTACTGCCAATTCAAACCTGCCTGCCTCCTATACTTGGTATTTTCCGGACATGACCGTCGAAACAGGACAAAATATAGGTTTCGAGTACAATTTATCGAGCTATCAAGTGATGCTCATCGCAACAGGGCTTTGTGATACTGATACGGTACTGATAGATGTCAACAATCCAAATGCGCAGGTAAATGAGTTCCCAGCACTTGAGTGGAAACAAACAGGAAATCATCAAATTACAATCAAAGGACAAGCAATAACGAACATTGATGGTTATGATCAATTAGGGAAATCGCTACCGGTATATTTTCAAAAAACCTCAGATATAACGGAGATTTCTTTCCCAGTAAATACCTTTATCTTAAAAATTGATACCGATAAGCAACACTTCTTTTTGAAAATACCCCAACGAATTAATTGAGTAGTTTCGTTCTAAGAAATAAATTGTTTGCATCAATAGTGATAGGATTTGGGTTGTACCACTTGATAAAATAAGAAAAATCTGTACTGTTATTTTTTTGCCATTTGTTGAATTGGTCATTTGGGGCTTGGTTGAAAACCCAATAGCTATAGGCATCGAAAAAACCGAGGTCATCAAGCTGCTGCCAAAAATCAAAAAGTAACACTTGATAAGGTTTAGCTTGTGCATCGCTCATCCAACTCACTAAAAACGAACGTCGCAAGGCAATCAGTGTCTCGACATTATAA
>CAYPVA010000259.1:1541-2625 GCA_964414045.1 uncultured Lishizhenia sp.
TCGGAAAATTTTCCTGCATCCATCAATTCTATGGCCTCCCCAATTTCCTTTGCAGCTGGGTTTTCTTGTGCGCATAAAACAATAGAAAAAAGAAGAAATAGCGCGGTTAGATGAATTTTCATAATCATAGTTTAGTGGTTATTTTAGGTTGTATTGTTGCCAATAAAAGGATAAAGCTAATCAAAAATCAAGGGGTTTTGAAAACAAAGGGATTGACTTGAAAATGAGTCAGTTTGACCTTTTTTGACGACGAAGTTTTCCAAAAGACGCGCCGTGCACCGCACATGTGTGCAACCTGAGCCAGAAAACTTCTCACGAGATACCTTTTCCCCAAACGATATCCTAAAGAGATATAAAAAATACCAGATTTCGACTCTACAATTAAGTATTGATGGGAGTAAGTTGGCAAAGAAGATAGGACTGCTTGACTGTATAATTGCTTGCTCAGAACTGGCCAAGTTTGAGGGTAATGATGGCTTCGTTGAATTTGATGTTTTACCCTAGACCAATTTGCTTGGTAATAAGCCCTACTCTTACGATTTAAAGAGCTTGTAGCGCAAGACGTTTGTGCATCAACTTCACATAAATTACTGTACATCGGACCTTGGTAGGCAAAACGTTGATCGCCGTCAATAGCCGGTTCTGAGGGCTCACCTTCGTCGTTGTACCAACGAAAAGCATACTTAAAGTAGTCGGTACAAACATGCGGTTGGTATTTGACTTGAAAAGCCCAAGCTGCCGAAGGCGTCACTTGTATGACGAATAATTGCTTGAAACTTTCACCAGGGCTCAAACTCCAGAATTGCATGTACCGATGATCGACTTCCGCAGAATCAGGCAGTACCAATTCAACGTTAAAAAGTGGCGACCATTTCATATTTTCGCCGCGTTCATAGGCCAGTATTTCAAACAAACCCATCCCCAACTGTGGATGGCCGGGCACCAATATGCTATTATGCAATGCAGATTCATTTTTTATCTCGAGTTCTAGCAACGTATATTGATCCGAATGCGAAGGCAATTGCTTCAACGTGAAACGCAACTCAGTGGGCAACATGTCCGCGCGCAACAAATTCACCGAGAA
>CAYPVA010000260.1:0-2621 GCA_964414045.1 uncultured Lishizhenia sp.
GAGACGAATCACCCCATGGCTTGCGCGAGTCTCGTCCCTTGCCTTCGTTCATGCTCGACTTCGATCAGCCGCTGACATTGGCCCCCACCTTTGGAGTGGGCTGGTTTGGACAAAGCGTTTTGCTAGCGCATCGCCAAGGTCAAGCGTTTGCGCAGGCCTTCACGCAGTGCGATGTGCATTGGGTTGTGCCAGGGCAGTCGGTGCGGGTGGTGCTGACCGATCCGATGGCGGCCATCGAGCTGACTGTGCATCTGAGCATGGACATCCAAAGCGATGTGCTGACCATGAAGAGCAGCTTGCGCAATGTGGGCGATACAGCGCTCGATGTGCAGTGGCTGGCCGCGGGTACATTGCTGTTGCCTGCGCAGGCGCAGAGCGTGCGATCCTATGCGGGCCAGCACAACCATGAGTTTTTGCTGCAGACCGACAAACTCTCGCGCAGCATCTGGCGACGCGAGAGCCGACGCGGACGCACGTCGCACGATTGCTTTCCGGGGGCGGTGGTCACCACAGCGGGCACCACGGAAAGTTCGGGCTTGGTCTACGGTGCCCATCTGGCTTGGTCGGGCAACCACCAGCAAACCATCGAGTGGCTGCACGACGCACAGTACCAGTGGCAGTTGGGCGAGTGGCTGGCGCCGGGTGAAGGTCGGCTCGCAGCAGGTGCCACCTTGCAAACACCCGAAGTGGTGGCCAGTTGTTCTACACAAGGACTCAATGGACTGGCGGCCAATTTCCATGCCGAGTTGCGTCAGCGCCTGAATTGGCCAGGTGGCCAGATGCGCCCAAGGCCTGTGCACCTGAACACATGGGAGGGTTTTTACTTCGATGTGTACCCTGACAAAGTCAAGGAGCTGGCCACGGCGGCTGCCGCAGTGGGCGTTGAGCGTTTTGTGCTCGATGACGGCTGGTTCCACGGCCGCCACCATGACCGCGCCGCACTGGGTGACTGGTGGCCCGATGAAAGCAAGTTTCCGCAAGGACTGGGCGATCTCGTCGCACATGTCAATGCTTTGGGCATGGAGTTCGGTTTGTGGTTCGAGCCTGAGATGATCAACCCCGACAGCGACCTGTACCGGGCGCACCCGGAGTGGGCGCTGCAATTGGCGGGCCGTCCTTTGATCACGGCGCGCAATCAGCTGGTGCTGGACATTTCGCGTCCAGAAGTCAGCGACTACCTGTTTGTCAAAATCGATGCACTGCTGTCGGCTCAACCGATCCGCTACATCAAATGGGATCACAACCGGGATCTGACGACCGCGGGTTTGCACGACGGCACAGCCGGTTACCGGGCGCAGGTGCACGCGGCTTACGCGCTGTTTGCACGCATCCGTGCAGCGCACCCTGAGGTGGAGATCGAAAGTTGCTCAGGTGGGGGCGGGCGCATCGACTTTGGTGTCTTGCGGCATACCCACCGCGTCTGGACCAGCGACTGCATCGATGCGATGTCGCGTGTAGACATTCAGCGCGGCTTTTTGCAGTTCTTTCCACCCGAGATCATGGGCGCGCACGTGGGCAGTGCAAGGGCACACACCACGGGCCGCACCCAGAGCATGGCGTTTCGCGCAGCCGTGGCCTTGCCGGGGCATTTGGGCGTGGAGCTGGACGCCCGCGTGCTCAGCGATGCCGATGCCGCCGAACTCAAGGCCTGGATCCAGATGTACAAGGATTTGCGCGACCGCCTGCACCATGGCTCGGTCTGGCAGGGGCGCATAGACGACGGGGTCGTCTGGCAGGCCCATGGCGATGTGGATGCGGCAGATGTGGCCACCGATGTGCTGCTGCTGGTGTACCGCACCCAGCCCACCAACCACCGTTACACGCCCCGATTGCCTCTGCCCATGCTCGACACCCAGGCCCACTACCGCGTGAAGCAGATCGTGCCTGCAGGCACGGTGCTGCCCAGTGGGGCGCACAACACGGCCCCATTTTTTGACGCCCTGAACACGGCGGATGGTGTGGTGCTGGATGGCGGCTGGTTGCGTCACGCAGGCCTGCCCTTGCCACGGGCGCAAGCCGAGACCGCTTTCATCGTCAGACTGACACGGGTTTGAGGGGGCTGGCATGAACATTCTGGTGACCGGTGGTGCGGGCTACATTGGCAGCATCACCTGCGTGCAACTGATCGCCGCAGGCTTTCGCCCGGTGATCCTCGATTCACTGGTCAACGCCAAGGCTGCCGTGCTGGACCGCATTGAACAGGTCAGTGGGCAGCGTCCGGATTTCATTCAGGCCGATGTGCGCGATCGCGCGCGCGTGTTGCAAGTGCTGCGTGAGCACGCCATCGATGCGGTGATCCACTTTGCGGGTCTCAAGGCGGTGGGGGAATCTGTTGCCCAACCCTTGCGCTACTACGACAACAATGTGCAGGGTTCGCTGGTGCTGATCGACGCCATGCGCGAAGCGGGTGCCAAGACGCTGGTGTTCAGTTCCTCGGCCACTGTGTATGCCGAAACGCAGGACATGCCCTTGCGCGAAGACGCCCCCTTGGGTGCGAGCAATCCCTATGGGCGCAGCAAACTGATGGTCGAGCAGATGCTTGCCGATGTGGTGGCCTCGGACCCTTCCTGGTCCATGACGGCCTTGCGCTACTTCAACCCGGTGGGGGCGCACCCCAGTGG
>CAYPVA010000261.1:0-2621 GCA_964414045.1 uncultured Lishizhenia sp.
ATGCCAACATGCTGGTGTTCTTTGAATTCAAAAAGAACATGGTGGAAGCCACCGACGAAGTGCGCAATGCGATTGGCAAAGTGCGCTACAAACTGCCCACCGAAATCCGCGAGCCTGTCATTCTGCGAATTGACCCTGCTGCACAGCCCATCATGCAACTGGCTTTGTCGACTTCTAGCCAAAGTCATGCAGAAATCTCGCGACTTGCAGAAGATCAGATTGCTGACAAGTTCCGTGGCATTCCAGGCGTTGCCCAAGTCAATGTGAATGGTGCACTCAAACGCGAATTAAGCGTTTTGCTACATGCCCAAAAACTGCGTGAAGTGAATTTATCTGTGACGGAGGTGGTCAATGCACTTCGTTCACAAAATACAGCTGCACCAGTAGGCAAAATTCGTGGCGCTCTAGAAGACCAGAGCATTCGCTTGTTGGGCCGCATTGAAACGCCCGATGAATTCAATCAGATCGTGATCAAACGCAATGGCAGTGAACTGGTTCGATTGGGACAGGTGGCTACGGTCAAGGATGGATTTTCTGAGCTGACAACTTTAAGTGTGCGTAGCGGCAAATCGAATGTGGGTTTGGCCATCACGCGTTCGCGTGAAGCATCCACCGTGAGTGTTGCCAAACAGGTACGGGATTTGGTGGCAGATCTCAATACGACTCTACCGAAGGGCACACAAATCGAAGTCACCCAAGATGGCGGCGTTGAAGCTCAAAATAGTTTAAACAATGTGATTGACGCCTTAATTTTTGGCGCGGGCCTCACTATTTTTGTCGTTTATGCATTCCTTAATTCATGGCGCTCTACGCTGATTACCGCGTTGTCATTGCCAACATCTGTTATCACTGCCTTTATTGCTGTGTGGCTGTGCGGTTTCACACTCAATTTGATGAGCCTATTAGGCTTGTCTTTGGCCATCGGTGTTCTCATTGATGACGCCATCGTTGTACGAGAAAACATCATGCGGCATATGGAACGTGGCTCTGACCGACTTACGGCTGCTTTAAACGGCACCGCTGAAATTGGCATGGCTGTCGCAGGAACCACCTTTTCCATCGTGGCTGTTTTCATTCCAGTAGCGTTAATGCCAGGCATCTCAGGAGAGTGGTTCAGACCTTTTGGTTTGACAGTCGTTGCATCGGTTTTGGTCAGCTTGTTCATTTCGTTCACCCTCGACCCTATGTTGTCTGCCTATTGGGGAGACTCTCCCAAAGAACACCTCAAGCCTCAAAAAGGCATCAGCTTGAAACTGAAACAGTTCAATGATTGGTTTGACCATCAAGCTGATCGTTATGGCAATTTGATCGCTTGGGCGTTGCACCACCGTCGATGGATGATTGCGTTTGCTGTCATCAGCTTCTTTGGTGCCATCTTTTTGCAAGTTCAATTCGGCGGCTCTAGCTTTTTACCCAAAACAGATGGAAAAACATTGGCCATTGATGTGCGCTCGCCCGCCAGCAGCAATTTGGAATATTCGCGCATGAAGCTCGAAGCCGCTGCCATCATGGCGCGCACCATGCCTGAGACCAAGGCCACCAACAGCTACGTGAACCCAACAGGCGGTCGCATTTATGTCGACATTGGCAAGAGCACCGAGCGCAAACGCACGGCGCAAGAAATTGCCATCGAATTACGCAAGCGCACGTCGCAATTGGTCGGGGCCGAGTACACCGTGCTCGACGACCTGTCCAATGGTGCGGCCAAACCTGTGCAAATTCGCTTCAGCGGTACCGACTCGCGCAAACTGTTGGCCATCACCAGCGATTTCATGGCGCAGTTGCGCCAAGTACCTGGTGCCGTCGATGTTGGTTTGTCACAGCAAGATCCGCAAAACGAATTGCAAATTGAACTCGATCGTGGATTGGCCAACTCACTCGGCATTTCCGTCACGGATGCGGCCAACGCATTGCGCGTTGCGTTTGCCGGCATTGAGGTGGGTGACTGGGTGGACCCCACCGGCGAGTCTCGCGATGTGGCCATTCGTCTGGCTCCCGAAGACCGTATGAATGTGTCCAATATTGAGCGCTTGCCGATCACGGTCAGCGGCATGAACACCGTAGTGCCTTTGGCACAAATCGCGAAGGTTTCTATGGGCCAAGCACCTTCCAAAATTGAACACAACGATGGCAAACGCACCATTGGCGTGTCAGCCAACGTGCAAGGCCGCTCGCCTGGTGAAGTCACGGCCGATGCATTGAAGTTGGCAAAGAGCATCAACTTCCCTGAAGGCTATGGCATTGAACTCGACGGCGCGTCCAGAGACCAGCAAGAGGTATTTGCTGAAATGGGCATTGCACTTATCTCGGGCATTGGCCTCATGTATTTCATCTTGGTCATGCAGTTCAGCTCATTCACAGCACCCTTGGCTGTGATGTTCTCGCTGCCCCTGTCGCTCATTGGTGTGGTGCTTGCCTTGCTGCTGACTGGCGGTACACTCAACTTGATGAGCTTGATTGGCGTGATCATGCTGATGGGCTTGGTGGCCAAAAACGCCATTTTGTTGCTTGATGCTGCTCGTTCGCTTGAAGAAGAAGGCGTTGAACGCGAGGAGGCCTTGATGACAGCAGGCCGTAAACGTTTGCGCCCCATCATCATGACCACCTTTGCTTTGATTGCA
>CAYPVA010000262.1:0-2613 GCA_964414045.1 uncultured Lishizhenia sp.
GTAGAACGCTCTGAACTCGGAGATCGCTACGAAAAAACCCTTACTTCTATCAACGAAAAAGAAGTCATTCAAGGGACTGTTGCAATGCTCAACAAAAAAGAAGTTATTGTTAACATCGGTTACAAATCAGAAGGTGTCGTTGCTGCCAACGAATTCCGCTACAATCCTGATTTAAAAGTTGGAGATGTTGTTGACGTTTATGTTGACTGCCTCGAAGACAAAACTGGTCAATTGATCGTTTCTCACCGCACAGCTCGCATGCACAGTGCCTGGATTCGTGTCAACGACGTTCTTCGTACAGGTGAAATCATCACAGGTTACGTGAAGTGCCGCACTAAAGGTGGTTTAATCGTAGACGTTTTCGGAATCGAAGCATTCTTACCAGGATCACAAATTGACGTGAAGCCTATCCGCGACTACGATATCTATGTTGGTAAAAATATGGAATTCAAAGTTGTCAAAATCAACGAAGAATTCAGAAACGTTGTTGTTTCTCACAAAGCACTTATCGAAGCCGAGCTTGAAGAACAGAAAAAACAAATCATTTCTGGTCTTGAAAAAGGACAAGTTCTTGAAGGTATCGTTAAAAACATCACTTCTTACGGTGTATTCATCGACCTCGGTGGTGTTGACGGACTCATCCATATCACTGACCTTTCTTGGGGCCGCGTAACGCATCCTGAAGAAATGTTAGAACTCGATCAAAAAATCAACGTGGTTATCCTTGATTTTGACGACGACAAAAAACGCATTGCTCTTGGCTTGAAACAATTGCAACCACATCCATGGGATTCTCTTGACACCAACCTTCAAGTAGGTGACAAAGTCACTGGTAAAGTTGTTGTCATGGCTGACTACGGTGCATTCATCGAAATCGCTGCTGGTGTTGAAGGCTTGATCCACGTTTCAGAAATGAGCTGGTCTCAGCATTTACGTTCTGCGCAAGATTTCTTGAAAATCGGCGATAGCGTTGAAGCTGTAGTTCTTACACTTGACCGCGAAGAGCGCAAAATGTCTTTAGGTATCAAACAATTGATGCCAGATCCATGGAACGACATCGAGATCAAATATGCTGTTGGCACACGTCATTCTGCAAAAGTTCGCAACTTCACTAACTTTGGTGTATTTGTTGAATTAGAAGAAGGTGTAGACGGCCTTATCCATATCTCTGACCTTTCTTGGCAAAAGAAAATCAAGCATCCATCTGAATTCTGCAAAGTTGGTGATGCGATGGAAGTACTTGTTCTTGAAATCGACCGCGATAACCGCCGTATTTCTTTAGGTCACAAACAACTTGAAGAAAACCCTTGGGATGTATTTGAAAATACATTTGCTGAAGGTTCAATCCACAGCGGAACAATCATCGATATGAAAGATAAGTCTGGTATCGTTGCACTTCCTTACGGTGTTGAAGGTATTTGTCCTTCTAAGCACCTCAGAAAAGAAGATGGTTCTAACGCTAAAGTTGAAGAAACACTTGATTTCAAAGTGATTGAATTCAACAAAGACGCTAAGAAAATCGTCCTTTCTCATACACGTTTGTTCGAAGAAGGTGAAGACAAGCCTACTACTACAACAAAAGGTGGTAAAAAAGGTGGTGCTGGTAGCAACACAGATCAAGCAGTAAAAGCAATCAATCAAAACTCTGAGAAATCTACTCTTGGTGACCTCGATGCACTTGCTGAATTGAAAGAAAAAATGGAGCGTGGCGAATAAGCCAAGTTATTCCAATAAAACAAAGGGGGTTTCGGCCCCCTTTTTTATTTCATCTCAAATTTATAATTAACTTTAGGCCGTAAAATGGGAACAAGTCAAATTTCGGCTACTGTTAAAGATATTTTTGCCGCGTACCTCGAGCAAAATGGACATCGGAAAACCCCCGAACGCTTCGCCATACTCGCTGAAATTTATCAATACGAAGGGCATTTTGACGTAGAGTCTTTATACATCAAAATGAAGAACCACAACTATCGTGTTTCTCGTGCCACCCTTTACAATACCATAGAATTATTATTGGCCTGTAATTTAGTCCGAAAACATCAATTCGGTAAAAATATAGCTCAATTCGAAAAAGCACACGCATCCAAACAACACGATCACTTAATACTCACCGACACAGGCGAAGTGATTGAGTTTTGTGATCCAAGAATCCAACAAATTAAAGCCACAATAGAGGAACTCTTTCAAGTAGATGTACAACATCACTCGCTCTATTTCTACGGCACTCAAAAAAAATAATTCGAATTATGGAAGTCAGTTTAAGTACCCATGGCAATCTTTGTCTTTTCAAATTAGAAGGTCGTTTCTTCACAGAAAGTGACCGCGAATTAGCAATTGAGAAATTAGACGAAATCACCAATTGGAATTTAGTCATCGACCTATCCAATTTAGAATACATCAATTCAACGGGCATCGCGTTTTTAGTCAAAACACTTACACGTGCACGCTTGAATCTTGGCGAAACTGTCCTTTACAGACCAAACGAACAACTCAACAAGATTTTTGAGCTGACTAGAATGCAACACATTTTCGCCATTTATCAAGATTTAGAACCAATTAAAAAGTTTTTTGAACAAACACAATCATGAAGGTAGACGTATTATTAGGCTTACA
>CAYPVA010000263.1:0-2599 GCA_964414045.1 uncultured Lishizhenia sp.
ATACGTAGTAAATCTCTTGTGTCGCCTCGTCAATAATCAACTCAAAAGTGGCGCCGTTTGGTACAATTGGCGAATTGTAGTGTGGAAGATTTTTCCATTGAACCACAAATTTACTATTTGGAGATGTGCCTACTTGTTGGTAATAAACACCACCACTACCAACCGGATAGGCCGTATAGAGCTGTTGAATGAACGGATACAAGCCATTACCCGTTTCCATCACAAAATTCACTTGTGCACTGGTGGTACCTAATTTGACACCTCCATTATTTCCAATTGTTGCCGAAGTAAATAAAACCCCTTGGTACAAGAATGGGAATGGTAAAGTAACACCTGTTTCGCCTAAATAAGCAAGATTTGCGTTAGTTGCTGCTGCATTAGCGCTGATATCAATGAAGCCCGTGCTTGGACATTCGTTATCAAATTGGATGTATTGACCTTGGTCATAGGTATTCCAAGATACAGCAGGTGTCCAGTACGAAGAGTCTCCAGCTGAGCAAATTGCACGCACATATGCTTGATAGAAACTATATGGTGTCAATGAGCTAATTGTGTGTGGGTGTGCCGTAACAGTTACAATTGTTCCTGTGCCTAATGCAAACCCTTGTGGGCCATATTGCACTTGCCATTGTGTTTCGGTACCAACTGGCGTCCAGTCAATTACCGCATCATTTAGCGAAGAACTCACTAAAACAGGCGCTGAAGGTTGAGGACATGTTGGTGGCGCCGAAATGTTCACGAAGTAGTCTTCGGTTTCACCCCAAGTGTATGTACCACATGGATTCACACCCGTAGCTGCAGATGTCTCAACATTCACAACACGCATACGTGTAATTCCTTGTACTGCATTGCTTGGAACGGAAACAGTACCAGTTTCTATATGTGGGCCATTTGTAAATGTTGTAGAAGAGTAAACCATTTCTCCTGGATCCGTAAACAAGCCATTTTGGTTGAAGTCTATCCAAGCTTTAGTCCAGTTATTATAATTTCCATTACAAGTACCAATTTGTACTGAGAAAGGATAAACCACACCAGGGGATAAAATTGGTGGTGTTACAGAGGTAGTAAAGTTAGAATAGTTACTTACAACTGAACCAGGACCAGGCGCAGCGACACCACACGTAGAACTATTGTTCAACGTGCTTAACGTAACATTCAAAATCTCTTCATCAGCTGCTGAAGTAGAGGCGCTCGTACAGTAACAGTTAACAAAAGAGGAGGTCGTTACTAAAAGAGGGGTTGAAGTAGATGAGCTACTTGTTGCAGCACACGTTACAATACACTGATACCATGTATCGACGGTTTGTGTTGCTGAATAACCTGGGGCATTTGCACCAGCAATGTTTGTCCAAGGACCCGTTGCGCTAGGGGCGGATTGCCATTGGTAGGTTAGTCCTGAAGTAAATGTCGCATTGGCCATCGTAAGACCAAAAGGAACAGAAGGACAAACTGGATTTGTTGCAGTTGAAGTTGCACCGGCATTAGGCGTTCCGGTACAAGCAGTACCTGAAATAAACGTGATTCCACCAACCAAACCGCGTGGGTAATTTACAGGCGTAGCCGGATACGCGCCTCCTGCCCAACTGATGCCATCACCCGTAATGATATTTACTCCGCCGGCAGAAAAAGTATTCAAACCAGCGCCAGCAGTAAGCGTCATGTATTGAATTGTTGTACCAGAAAAGGCCAACTGATAAGTTGCGCCAGCAGGGACAATTAAATTCAAGTTCGTGAGCGCCGGCACAATACCATTTGTAGTATTTGAAACAACAGTGCCAGTAGCTACAGGCAACCAACCGTTTTGGTTAGCACCTACAATACCGTGATCCCAAGGAGTTGTATTGTCAACTAACGGCGTTGTTCTGTAGAGTAACTGTAAATTGTTTGCAGCACTCGTACCAAGATGACAATTTAAACCAGTGATGATAATGTCGTTGGTATTAGTGTTTTGTACATTAAAAATAATAGAGCTAGCACCATTATTGTTAGTGTGAGTTGTGTTGAGTGTAATTTGAGCCTGTGTCAAAAACACCCATGCCAAAGCAACTGCGAGGGAGAATAGTTTTCTCATGATTGTATAGTATTCAGTTGTTGATTAATTTTTAATTACGCGTTTGGTAGATAACATACCGTTCTGATCCAAAACGAGATAGTACATCCCTGTTGATAAATTAGATAAGTCTAATTCTATAGATTGAGAAATATTGAACTTTTCAGTGATTAATTTCCCATTGATGTCAGTCAAATAGACAAAGCCTTGAATATCCATCGCTTCTACGAATAATAGACTACTTGTAGGATTCGGATAGACACTCCAGGAATTTGCCAATTCATCTACAGTTGCTGTAAAGTCGCAAGAAGCGTCCACAATAACAAGTGTATTTGCGGTATCACTAGGGCAATAAGCGTTAGTAACGATATAGTCGTAGTTGAACTGACCTGCCAACGCTCCTGAGGTGTCTTGCGCTCCTGACATTGCCTGGTTAGATGAGTTGTACCATGTACCAGTCATATCAATGTTGCCAGAAAGTCCATTCCATAAAACAAACGGCTCATTCAAGCAAACAGTGATGCTGCCGTCTTGGCCTGCGCTTGGCAT
>CAYPVA010000264.1:0-2586 GCA_964414045.1 uncultured Lishizhenia sp.
TAGGCGCACAATCTGGTTTCTCATCCCGTTCAGGTTTTTATGCAACGTTCAAAGCCGAAACTGGCATGACACCTAGCCAATATTTAGAAAGTTTATAAAAAACCCCAGGGTAAAATACCTAGGGGTTTCAATTATTTGCGTATTTAATAATTATTTCAATAGTCTACTCAAGTAAACAAAGGTCATCATATTCGCTTTTTCTCCGTGGAAATCTAATATGTAGAAGTACGTACCATCCGGAAGATCCTCCCCTTTATTATTTTTACCTCCCCATAGATTCTTATAAACCTCATCAAAGAAGACTAAATTACCCGCACGATCATAAATCGAAATCGAACATGGAGGATAATTCAATAGACTTGGAATCGCCAAATAATCATTTTCTCCATCTCCATTAGGCGAAACCCCTTGAGGAGAATAATTCATACAAATATCCGCATCCAAACGGTTAATAATACCATCCTTATCACAATCCGGTAACCCGCCATAATCTAAATCAGATTCGACTTCATCCGAAATGCCATCATTATCTGAATCTAAATCCATATAATCTGGCGTTCCATCTCCGTCTGTATCTACTGGTCTTGTTACAACAACTCCTGCCTCGATACGGTCACTAACGCCGTCATTATCAGAATCTAGTTCTGCATAATTTGGTATTCCATCCCCATCTGAATCAGACGTCTTGCCTTCCACATAAGTAGGAATTCCATCATTGTCTTCGTCAATGAATTTAGATGGGTCTAAAGGATTAGTCTTATCTAAGAATTCAATATAATCCGGTACCCCATCCCCATCACTATCTTTAAATTGTCCCTTCACTGTAGGGTCAGAACCTTGCATTTTCTCAATTGCATCAGGCACACCATCGCCATCAGAATCCTTGTTATTCCCCGGATTATTTGGATCAGAACCATTGATTAATTCCACATAATCTGGAATACCATCGCCATCAGAATCTACGTAATCTGTAGGGTCCCATGGGCTAGTGCCTTGTATGATTTCAATATAATCAGGCACACCATCGCCATCTGTATCTTTATACGATTTTGGATTAAAGGGATCCGTTCCATCTATAATTTCCTGCGAATCTGGTACTCCATCACCATCAGAATCCCCTACCAAAACAGATATTTCACCCGTCACACTCACCTCGTTATAGTTATCATCTGCGGCTTGTGTAGCTGTGATCACTGCAACACCAGGTCCTTTCACGATAGCAGTATTACCCACGATAGAAACGACAGCAATATTGCTACTCACTAAACGGATTGCCCCTGTTCCTCCAGAACTTACAGGATAATTAATCACAAAAGAAGGATCTGAACTTGCTTTTGAAATTCTGCTAAAGAAGCCTGACAAAACCGGAGTTGCCTTAGCCACGGTTAAGGTTGTCGTTACTGATTTCGCTACGTATTTTGCATCACTTGCTATAGTGGCCGTGACTATTGCAGTTCCTGCGCCCACTATCGTTACTTTATTACCATTAATTGTGGCTACAGCTGGATTGTTAGAGGCATAGGTTATTGCTCCCGTTGAATTCGTACTAGGTGCCACTAAATTAAAAGGAGCATCACCATAGTTTTTCGAAATTGAAGCAAGTGAGCCTAGAGTTGGGATTGCTTTTGCAACTATTAAGCTCGTGCTAACTGATCCTCCTATGTAATTGGTATTGGTTGCTTGAGCCGCTGTAATCGTAGCGGTTCCTGCACCTACAATTGTTACTGTAGCTCCGCTAATAGTCGCAACTGACGTATTACTAGAAGTATAAACAATGGCTGCATTTGATGAAGAAGAAGGTGCTGTAAGTACAAAAGGAGCATCACCATACGTTTTTGAAATGGGAGCCATTGTTCCTAAGTTAGGCGATGCTTTCGCTATGGTTAATGTAGTGCTAACTGCTGCCCCTAAGAAATTTGCGTTTGCGGCTTGAGTCGCAGTAATCGTCGCCGTTCCTGCACCTACTATTGTTACTGTAGCTCCGCTAATAGTCGCAACTGACGTATTACTAGAAGTATAAACAATGGCTGCATTTGATGAAGAAGAAGGTGCTGTTAACGTAAAATCAGTATTGCCATAGGTCTTACTAATCGCGGCCAAAGAACCTAGTGTAGGTGTTGCTTTTGCGATAGTCAAAGTCGTAGCAGATGTACCACTTACATAGTTTGCAGTCGCAGCTTGATTTGCTGTGATAGTTACAGTCCCTGCCCCAAGAATAGATACCGTATTTCCATTGATAGAAGCGATCGCTGGATCACTTGAACTAAAGGTAATCGTACCAGATGACGTAGAACTTGGTGTCGTAAGGGTAAAGGCTGCATCACCGAAAGTCTTATTAATCGATGCCATCGAACCTAAGGTAGGTAAAGCTTTCGCAACAACTATCGAGGTTGAAACCGTTCCAGAATTATAATTCGCAGTAGCCGCTTGTGTCGCTGTAATAGTCGCCGTGCCTGCTCCCACGATCGTCACCGTCGTACCACTAATAGTCGCCACTGCCGCATTACTCGAAGTATACGTAATCGCTCCTGGAGAATTAGATGTAGGTGCAGTTATGGTAAACGCCGCATCACCGAAAGTCTTATT
>CAYPVA010000265.1:0-2571 GCA_964414045.1 uncultured Lishizhenia sp.
TCAAATGAATCAAATGAATCAAATGAATCAAATGAATCAAATGAATCAAATGAATTGATTTACAATCCTAAAATTTCGAAGTCCGTTCTTCTATTTAAAGCCCTATTTTCAGCACTATTGTTAGGAACTTTAGGCTGGCTTTCGCCAAAACCTTTACAACTCAACCTACTGGCTTCAACGCCTTGCTCAATCAAGAACCTGACTACTTCTTTGGCTCTTTTCTCTGAAAGCAGCAGATTTGAATTTTCAGAACCTAAATCATCCGTATGACCATTGATTTGTAATTGAATATTACCTTGATTTTTCAAATATGCAGCAAAGTTTTGTAATAATATTTGTGCATCATGGTCCAATAAATGACTCTCAGTGGTATAATAAATAGATGCAATTGTATAGGATTGCCCAAGCGCTAGGCTGTCTACTTGAAGGGTAGGCGCTTCAACTTTTTTGGTTTCGGTCTGAAGCGATTCAGCTTTTATTACTTGTGCTTGAAAACTATGATTCTCCTTGCTTGCCGATATACTGATATCTTCGCCAACTTGAACAGCTATGGCGTAGGTGCCGTCTTCATTGGTTTGGCCAGCATCTAATTGTTGTTCGCGTTCATGATAATTGAGTTGCAATTGGGCGCCCGCAACACCTTCCCCGTTTTCATCGACAATTTTTCCAGTAATAATGCGCA
Source organism: uncultured Lishizhenia sp. (assembly GCA_964414045.1). Classification (GTDB taxonomy): domain Bacteria; phylum Bacteroidota; class Bacteroidia; order Flavobacteriales_D; family Crocinitomicaceae; genus UBA952. Next base: position 683 of record CAYPVA010000265.1, read on the forward strand.
CCTCTTTGGGCCTTGCTGCTTCGTAAAGCTCAAAACTATAGATGTCCCAATTTTGGTTTTGTAAACTCGAAAAATAGGCTTCTTTACCTGTAGTGGATACGAATAAGCCGAGTTCATCTCCTGCAGAATTGATTGGGTAGCCTAAATTTTGAATTGGCCCCCATCCATCTTTGGTTTTTCGCATGTAATAAATGTCTAAGCCACCGATACCAGGTCGTGCTCTGTTGCTTTCTGAAACAAAATAAAAGGTTTCTCCGTCCTGATGAAAAAATGGGCTTTTATCTTTACCCGGAGTATTCACTATTGTAAAAGGTTTGGCGAGTCCCCAAGATCCGTCAGCTTGCTTCTCACTGTAATAGATATCATTGTCCTGAGAACCTTTTCGCAAGCTTGTAAAGTAGAGTAGTTTGCCGTCTGAAGAGAGTGAAGGTTGTGCTTCCCAGCCATCTTTGGTATTGATCTGTGGCCCTAGATTGATCAACGGACCCCAGGTAAACGTACTTTTTCCATTGACTTGGCTTACCTGATAGCGCGTGCTGTAAAGGTCACAGTTGAGGTAATCTTTTTGATAGACTTTTTCAGCCCTGCAAGCACAAAGAATCATCTCTCTGTTGTCTGCCGATAAACTCGCTGATCCGTAATTGTAAAAACTTCCGTCATTAAATGGTGCGCTTAAGGCTCTGCCTTGGTTGAATTCATTGGCGGTAGCCTGAGCCATCGTAAATTCTTCTTCCACGCCCCCAGCAATATCACCCAAGTTGGTCTTATCGGCCTTGCGCGTAAAGAACAACAACTCGTTATCAGGGCTTAGCATCGGGAAGTACTCGTCTTGGTTGGTGCTCACCTGTAACACTTTACTGACGTCATACGGAACCGGATTCAATTTGGCATCTTCTATGAACTTTAGTTCTTGGTATACGGGCAATACTTCTGCTTTATGTACGGCATATTGGTCTGTTAAGGCGTCCGGATTCAATGAATCATAGCTAACGTAGCTTTCTAAGTGTTTCAAACAGACCTCTTTTTGATTGAGGTTATACGCTAATTTTGCGCTATAATAAAAAGCTTCAGGGTTGTAATCGGGGCATTTCTGAATAGCTGCCTGAAAAAAGACCAATGATTTTTGTAATTTCTTTTCGCCGTCGGCTTGTGTTGTAGCATTTTTCAATTCAGACGAGCCTTTTTGATAAAATAGCAACCCTAAATAATAATAGGACTGTACGTTTGCTGGATATTTATTGGCAAGTTGTGCCAATGCTTGGGCTTGTTGATCAAAACCGGGCAATGCCAATGCTTCTTGCAGGGCTTTATTGATCTTTTTATCGGAAGTAGTGCAAGCCTCTTGCTGACCGTAAAGCGTCAGAGCGAAAAACAAGACGAAACCAAAAGATAACAAGCGAGTGTAGCACATAGTGCTATCTACGAACTATTCGAAAAAAGTTACATTTTTTCGATAATATTTACGCAATAGGCGATGTCTTGTTGAGTGATATTTAAATGCGTCACCATCCTGATCATACCGGGGCCAAAGGCCATGCATTTGATCCCTTTTTCAGCAAATTGAGATATGAGTAGATCGCGTTGCTCAGCATCTTTGAGAATAGCTACCACGATGTTTGTTTGAACGGGGACTACTTGCGCAATGAAAGTGCATTTTAAAAGGGCATTTTCAAGTGTTTTGGCATGAAGGTGGTCCTCCTGTAAACGCGCTACATTGTGTTTCAATGCAAACAAACCACCTGCGGCGATAATGCCAGCTTGGCGCATACCACCACCAAGCACTTTTCTAACGCGGCGTGCTTGACGAATAAATTCCTGAGAACCGATTAATACAGATCCGACAGGAGCACCTAAACCTTTTGATAGGCAGACGGAAATACTGTCAAAAA
>CAYPVA010000266.1:0-1963 GCA_964414045.1 uncultured Lishizhenia sp.
GGTGAGCTCAGGGAACGTGGGTCCAACGTCGAACGGGCCACCTCCGATCGGGATGTCACCACCGTTGGTGGTGACCGTCAAACCCGACTCGGAATAGATAGAACCGCTGCCACTGTTGTCCAGGTCAGCCCAAACGACGAAATCTGAACCCTGCGTTGTCCAGTTCGTGTCGGTCGAAACGAAGTAAATGCGGTCGGTCGCCGCGAGCAGAATTCCGATGTTTCGGGTGCTCGTGCTCGATGCTCCGAGAGTGGTCGAAATTGGGCGCGAATTCGTATAGAAGTAGATAAAGCCGCCATAGAACGTGATCGAGCCAGTTGCAGCGATCGAATACCACCAGCGATAAGTAGAGGTGTCGGTTGATTTGCCGATAGTGACGTTACGCGGGTTTCCCGCAAACGTGATGCGACCAAACTGCCAGTGGGTGACGTTTTGATCGGATTTGAACGATGCATCGACTGGCTGCATCGTGATATCGCCTGACGTTTTAAACGTGTATCCATTGCTAACTGAGGCATTCGCGTATTCGAGGAACACGAAGCGGTTTGCGTTCAGCGTGATGTTTGATGTCGACGTGGTCATGTCGATCACGTTGTTCGCTTGGTCGGTGTAGGTGCCTACGTTGTATGAGGCATCGTGGGCGGTCCAGGCACCAAAGCGCTGATACATCGAGCCGTTGTCGTCACCAATGTAGATACCCGCCGAGTCATAACCAGATGCGATGTCAGATTCGTAACCGGACATGGTGATAGGTCCGTCTTTGGCGATAACATCGCCCCACATCCAGATGATGCCGTGAGCACCATTGGCGCTCGTGTTTGAGGTGCCCTTGCCGATCATCGTGATGCCGCCACCCGGATAGTTGGCGAGGTCTGCTGAATTCTTTAGACCGGCGGCGATGATGTGCGTGCCGGTGTAATACCAAGTGGTGTCGAGGATTCCGTAGCCCCAAGCGCTGATGCCATCGGAGTAGATATTCGTGTTTGCCGAGTTATCGCCGACGATTGTGATCGCGCCAGCGGTGCGGTTAGCCGAGTAAATGGTGGTGTCTGCCGTGTTGTTACCGTTGTGCAGAACGACGCCCTGGCTAGCGAGTGAAGAACCGGATGACTTGCCCCAGATGCCGATGCGACCGGTGCCCGAATCTACGAGTCCGCCGACCATGGTGATCATATTGACCGTGCCGTCTGACGACGAGGTCGCCTCCATGCCGGCGATGAAGATGTCGCCTCCGGCAGAGGTGAGCTTGTAATTCGTGTCTAGGTAGACACCAATGGCTTCTCCTGATGAGGTGTTTCCCATCGCGTAACCGTCTGGCAAACCGTCACCCGCAGTCAACGACCACATGTTGTTAGTGCCAGCGGTCATACCCGCATCTGAACCGCCGTCGTCGAGACCGCCGCCAATCCAGATCTTTCCGCCTTGGCTCTTTAGCGTTACGTTGGCACCAATCCACATACGTCCGCTATTGGCAAGCGATCCGGCAGTCTTGTCGAAGTTTGCCCAAATGACGATGTCGCCGCCGTTAGTTTGAACCGTCTTGGATGCGTAAACGTAGGCAATTGCTGCAGCCTTGATGGTTACCCGGTTTCCCGAACCGGTGACTGTGGTGTTGGTTTCGATGCCCGCGTTGCCGCCGATAAGGGTGATTGGGCCAGCCATCGTCACGGCGGCCGAACCGAGGATTACGTCGCCAGATGTGGCAGATTTTCCGAGCACTAGAGCAGCGGTTGTTGACCCGATTGTGGCCGAGCCAGGGAAAGTAATGGTGGTCGGGAACGCAGCTGCGGCCGGCTCAACACGCAGTGTTCCACCTGTTGTGTAGGTGGTGCCGGCGCCGCCAACATATCGGTTGACGATGATGTATGCGTCGCCCGCAGTGTTGAGGTTGAGGTTGTTTAGGTAGCTCGCGGTGGTTGAAGCGTTAGCCGAGTTTTCCTTGATGTAAACCACACCGGTACCG
>CAYPVA010000266.1:2021-2567 GCA_964414045.1 uncultured Lishizhenia sp.
AAAACGTTGACCGTGGCAGAGTGACCGACATTGATCGACACCTGGTTGGCCGCACCACCAGCACCAAGGCGAACCGAACGAACCGCCTGAGTCGTCTGAGTTTGGTCGGCGCCGACAAGACCAGTGATATCGACGTTTCCGCTAGAGCTGCTGCCAACCGTGTCGATAGAAGCGCCGGTTTGCATGTAAACAGCGGCCGAGTCGATGGTTGCGGTGCCCGCCTGACCACGCATGGTCACGGCACCACCGGCGGTCACGATGTCTGAATAGAACAGAATGCCGGCATTGCCGGAAATGGTGGCGGTCGCGGTTCCTCGGGCGTAACCCGTTCCGCTGGTGTTGCCACCGGCAAAAGTGACGGCTCCTCCGTTGGTGGTGATTGAGGCTCCGCTCGATGCCGTTGATCCAAGCACAATGTTTCCACCGCTTGTGCCATCGGTGTCTGAAATCAAGTTGACTGCGCCACCCGAGGTGACGAAGCCTGTCGCACTGTCGGCCGAAATGTTTCCCGTTGCTTTGACAGTGATCGCCTTGTTTGCGCCGGTC
>CAYPVA010000267.1:0-2531 GCA_964414045.1 uncultured Lishizhenia sp.
CTTGGGTTGACAATCAAAGACGAACGGAAGGTGTTGCCCGGGCCAATCGAACTGCGGCCTGTTCCCGCAAAGGTGATGCTAGCGCTACCCGTGTCAAGATCGGCATAAGCGGCCCAGACACCGTTCGCATTCGATGTTCCTGACGTGCCCACGCTGCCTGTGAAGGTGGCCGAAGCCGTTGTGACTAGAACAGGCACATCGTTTGCGGAACTTCGGTTAGCGCCGATACCGATGCCGAAGTTGTCGTTAGTGGCAACCGATGGCGATCCCGAGGTCGTGCCGACCATGGTGAATGTGCCGGCACCGGTGTCGATCTTGCCGCCTTCCCAGGCGATTCCGTAGAGGGCTGTTACGCCCGAGGAGGCACTCGCCTGACCTGATGCTTTGAAAGCGCCACCGTTGGTTTTAATCACCAGCGCATTGGCGCGATCCTGGTTAACACCGAACTGAATGCCCCACCAGGATCCGTTGGCAGCGGCGTAACCTTCGGCATAACCGCTTGGCACAGTGACACCGTTCCAGGTCGTGGTCGCCGAACCACCGCCAATGAAAACCCATCCGCCGTTAGTTTCAACCGCGTATGCAGCGGTCGCTCCGTCAATACCAACCATGCCACCTTGAGAGTTGTCAAAGTTGGCGTCGATCAGAACGTTGAGTGCGGCGCCGGTCGCAGTCATGCGACCGCCAGAAGTCAAATAGAAATTACCGCTCGATATCAAATTCAGAGTCTTGGCGCTCGAAAGCGTTGCCGACATAACTGCAGAGCTGCTCCAGGCGATATTGCCCGCCGAAGCCGTAGTGCTCGCAGCGCGCAGCGTGACATCGCGGTTGGCCAACTCGTTTGCCAGCGAGGTGACCGAAACGTTGGATGTGGTAGCCGTCGCCAGCCACTTGCCGGTCGATGCAAAGAATGCGCCGTTCGAGTCGGTTGATCCGCTGACCACGTTGAGCGTTTCGGCGTAGGCCTTTAGCGTCACCGTGGTCTGAATATTTCGCCAACCGGGTATCTCAAATGTCAACGTGGATGTGTTGCCCACCGACAAACCGGTGATCCAGAAGTTGTTGAAGGTCGCGATTCCCGAGGCGTCGGTGTTGGCCGTCAACGTGCCGCCCAGCGTGCCCGACGACGACGAGACAATCGTGATGGTCAGGCCAGAGGTGTAAACGTTGTTGTTGTTGAAGTCTTGAAGTTGAACCTTGGCCGACTGGAGGCAGGCCTCGGCAACGTTCGAAAGGCAGCCGTCTGGCACCTGGTTGAAGGCAAGCTTGTTTTCTTGCCAAGACATAACGACTAGACCCTGATAACCAGCACCACCGTTGGTGCGCTGGTAGGTTCCGTTTCCGCTTCCGCTTGCGTAAGAGTCACAGGCAGCGCCACCACCACCACCACCACCGTAGTAGGTAGCGTTGTGACCAGCCGAGGCACCGTTCACCCAGGTGACGTCGTCGGTTGCGTAGCGAAGGTTTGCACCTCGACCGCCACCACCGGAACCACCGGCAGCACCCAGGCCATAGTACGAGTTGCTGTTAAGAGTGTTTGCGCCGGTACCACCACCACCACCGCCCGAAACCTGCAGTGCGTTGATGCCGCCGAAGGTAAAACTCGTGATGGTGCCACCCGGGCCACCCCAGTTGAGCGGGTTACAGGAACCGCCAGGGCCGCCACCGCCGGCACCACCCGTATAGCCGGTGCCACCGGAACCGCCGGATCCACCAGCTGCACCAGAGCTGTTACCCCAACCGCTACCGGTGTTTCCACCGTTTGCTGTGTATGACAGGCCCGCTCCAGAAACCGTCGTCTGCCCACCAGTGCCCGGTGCTGATCCGCCCCAAACACCGGCACCACCTGCAGCACCAACCGAAATCGTTGCCGTTCCGCCGGCGGTAACTGCCTGAGATGCATTGACGCGAACTTCGCCACCGCCACCGCCGGAACCGCCGTCGCCGAAACCACCAGCGCCACCGCCGACGACGAGGATTCCCATCGATGAGACGCTGCTAGGAATCTTTACCGTGGTGCCAGAAGTGATCCAGACGTTGCACCAGTTTCCGTTTTTCTCGATCCAGCCGTAGCTGGTGTTGCCGATGTCAACGGTGCAGGCGTCGCTACCGGTGCCCGAACGAATGGTTCCAGCTGTCGCTGCCGGAGCAATGGGATTGGCGGCGATAAACACCACCGCTGCTGCGGTCGCGGCAAGACCGATGCCGATGTTTTTGCGAATCGTGCGGGCCTTGTGCCCAGCCTTGCCCATGACGAATTTTTGAGTACGCGAAAGCGCGGCAAGAACTGCCTGCTTGAAAGCCATCGCGACTCCTGTGTTTCGTGGCCGAAATCCGCTAGATTTCGGGCTTCCAGGCGCGACAAAGCACACCCGGGGGCTCGTAAAGTTTACCCAGCGAACCTGAGCAAGCAGGGCCAAATGTTCGGTCTAACCGAACATCTTTGGAGGCCAAAATTTAGCGTTTTTTAGACCGTTTTCAACCCCGAAATCCCCTAATTAAAGTCAAAACCCGCCCGGCCGAAGCCGAGC
>CAYPVA010000268.1:0-2517 GCA_964414045.1 uncultured Lishizhenia sp.
GCAACATGTGCTGTATGGCTACATTTTGCCATGCTGAGGGCCTAATTTGTTGCAAAGCAGCTTGTTTCATTTGAGACATGCGTTGCACATCACCTAAAATCTCTTTAATGGCCAGAGACATTTGCTTGGCGTCATTGAAATCAATAACAATGCCGGCCGGCCCCAGACTATCCATTGCCTGAGGAATTGCCGTCGATACAATAGGACAACCACAAGCCATGGCATAGGCAAACGTGCCGCTAACCGCTTGGTTCGGGTCAGTTGAGGTAAACAAATAAATATCAGTGGCCTGCAAGTAGTCTTCGAGCAGTTTTTTATCAACAAACGAATTGATGAAGCGCACATTGGTAGAGAGCCCCAAAATGGCAATCAGTTCCTCTAGATAGGTTCGATAACTTTCTCCTTCTGTTTTACAAACCTCTGGATGTGTTTTTCCGATGATCAAGTATAAAACATTGGGAAATTCCTGAACCACTTTGGCAAGCGCATAGAGCGCTGTTTCTATACTTTTACCGCGACTCAACAATCCAAATGTGGCAAGAACAGGCCGCATGCCTAAATTTAGTTTAGTTTTCAACACCCTTGACTCTTTGTGAGCAATCAAGGGAATACCATGTTGAATCACTTGACATTTGGCTGTCGGGCATACATAATGTTCACCAAGCAAGCGTGCGCTAGCGTTTGTGAGGCAAATCACGTATTTAGAGCGCCTGATGAGTTCATTCACGATTTTATATCGCGCTTGATCGGGGCGAGGCAAAATGGTGTGAAACGCAATAATAACTGGGATTTTAATGTGTTTAAGAAATTCCAAAAGATAAATGCCGTAATCCCCGCCAAAGAGCCCAAATTCGTGCTCAATCAGTATGACGTCATATAATTTATCCTGATTGAGTTTTTTTGCCAGCTCTTTATAAGCCGCTACTTGATCTACCTTCAATATATGTGTCACAGCCTTGGGATACTGTACTTCTGAATGACTAGCATCCAAAGCGCACATGTCGATGTGACAACTCCCGCTAAATTTTTCTAGGATACTTTCTCGCAAATCGTGACTAAATGTGGCCAAGCCACATTCCCTGGGCAGGCAGCTACTCATGAGCAGCACCTGGTATTGCTGTTGATTTTGAAATTTAGACATGATCTTGATATTGATAAATGTTTTCAATTAAGGCCTCCTTTAAGTCAATCATGCTAATCAGCGCACAAGCAATACAGGTGTCCGCAGCTCCGTAATAGAGATAAAGCATGTCGTTTTGAACAAGACAAGCGGTCGGAAATACAACGTCGGGCACATTGCCAAAGCGCTCGTAGTCCATAATCGGTTCGAGTATTGGATAAGGAAGTTGCGCTATGATTTTCAATGGGTCATCGAGGTCGAGTAGCGCCACATGTACTTGATACGTGATTTGCCCTTGCGATTCATAGGCCGCATGATAAATAAATACCCAGCCAATTTCCGTTTCTATAGGAGGGCAACCGGCACCCACATAATTGGGTTGAATAAATTGGTAATGAAAATTTAAGGTATGTGCAGCTTTTTGTTCTAAAAATTGTGCCCAAAAAAGAGGTGTTAAATCACTTAAAGAAAGAACACTCGTGAGTAAAATTGATGGCTTAATGCGGTGAAAAAAGCAAAGCTTTCCTTTGATTTTTCTCGGAAAGAAAACCAAGTTTTTATCCCAAATATGAAAAGGTGTTTTGTCATCCTTCTGAATACCAATAGGAATTTCTGGAACCAAGATTCCAGCCCTTTCAAAATGCTTTAAGTCCTTGCTCAACAACAACGCACCCAGCGCATTGACACCATCATACGCCGTGTAGCTAATTAAAAAATAGGGCTCAATTCTAACAATTCTTGGATCTTCAACGCCTCGACTTTCTTGCGCGCCTTTGCCGCTCACAAGCGCTTGCTTATGACGCACCTGAACCGTAAGAGGATCTGACAATAGGCAATACCCTAATGACGATACCCGATCTTTTGCAACTGCTCTGTAAATCATATGGATTTGTCCGTTATGTTCAATGACTGCTGGATTTAACACACCTTTTGCCTCAAAAGCCAAATGCGTTTTCTCCAAAATGACACCTGCTCTTTGTATGATTAACATCAGCTTATAGCCCCCATTTCTATTAAAAATGATTTGCAGAATGATAGACTGCTAATGCTTCGTTTTTGGTCTCCTTTTCCGGAGGAGCAGGCGAGGAGCGCTGGTTTAAATAAGACAGCATTTGATCCATTAAAAGGTGTAAAACACCTTTAATTACTGGTGATTTAATCCCAACTTGGTCAGTGAGGGCGTCCCACACATGGCTGTATCCTTGAGTGACTTCATGGTCTTGCGCAGTGGGCGCTGCAAAAACATGCTTGACTGTTTCACTGATCGCTTGAATTGGTGAAAAAAGTTCTTGAAGCGTCTCTACGCGTTGCGTCAGCAACTGTTGTTGCTCCTTTTGCAAACGATACAAATCAACAAGTTGTTGGTCTAATTCCTTTAAATTTTTCATGGCCTTGGC
>CAYPVA010000269.1:0-2510 GCA_964414045.1 uncultured Lishizhenia sp.
GCGCATGTTGCCTCGCCGGAATGAATAAATCGTAGCTAGGGTGATCTGTCCAGCCGCAAGTAAAACCCTGGCCGTTGAGTAAACTTTTAGCGATAGCATTTATATCCACCATGAAGGCTTCAGGCATTTGGGTTTCATTAATAGAATTTTCCCAAAAAACCACACTCGGATGATTGCGATCTCTGAGAATCATTGCTTTGAGGTCGGCTTTACAGCGTTGCTCAAATGGTGTTGGCCCAAAATGCTGCCAACCCGCAATAGCATCCATGACAATGATCCCGAGGGCATCGCACGCATCATAGAAAGCAGGTGCTTGCGGATAATGAGAAAGCCTTACAAAATTAAAACCCGCGTTTTTGATCAAATAAGCATCGCGCCACTGTGCGTTGTCGGGTATGGCGTAACCCACATATGGATATTCTTGATGCCTGTTTGTCCCGCTTAAAAACAACTTTTTTCCGTTGAGATAAAAACCATCTGGTTTTAATTCGGTTTTCCGAATACCGACTTTAAACGCTTGAATAGCGATGGTATCACCGGCGTTGATTACCCATATCTTGAGTTCAGTCAAATTTGGATTCGACGGCGACCAAAGTGCTGGATTTTTGATTTGAAGCGTCCCTGAATAAGTGATCACATTCGTGGAGTCGATGTATGCATCATTGTTTAAGGTAAAAGAAGCGCTTCCTAGTTTTGCAAGCACAACAACAGGGTGTATCACCCAATCGGGTTGGTATTTTAAATCAAAGGTGAGCTGAACCTTTGCTGTTGTGGTAGCATTCACCGTGCTCACATTTTCTGTATAAAAATAAGGGTCTTGGATCTGGACACCATTCACTTCTTCAAGCCAAACGTTGCGATAGATACCTGCGTGGTAATAAAAATCGAGTTCTTTTAAGGGTTTGCCGGGCGGAATACTCACGTCTTCGCGGTTGTCTAAATAAACCTCGAGTAAATTGGCTGAATCCTTTAAAGCTGCCGTTAAATCAAACTCAAATGGAAGATAACCACCGACGTGTGTCCCGAGTTCAAGGCCATTGAGCAGCACTTTTGCCGTATGCATGGCACCTTCAAAATGAATCAGGAGTCTTTTTCCGGGGTCAAGTTTGTAATGAAAGCGTTTGCGATAGAGCACTTGCCCTGTAAATTGTGTTTGCATAACCAGCGGCTCCAATCTAGGTGTATGCGGCAAACTAACCACCGATACAGGCTCTGTTGGCCGCAACTGAAACTCCCAATTTTCATTAAACAAACGCCTATTGAGTTGCGCCGTAGCGATAGAAATACAAAGGAATGATAAAAGCGTTAGAAAAAATTTCATAAGTGATTCAATGCGATTAACTCAGTACATAAATGCATCGAGGGCAGGTGAGGGGCGGCCGTTGTCTTGCCAGCAATTCAGTTGATAACCACTCCAAGGTTTGGCACCTTGAGGCTCCCAATAAAACACACCTAAGCCCTTATTTTGTGGAACATCTTTCACTGCGCCAATCGTGGCAATGAGTAAATCTTTGGAGTTTTCAACTTGCCAGTAATCGCCACCAACTTCCACAACCATGACTGGTTTATTATAGCGCGCTACCATGTCATTGAGGTTATTTTGTAAATCAGCAATGGTAAGTGTGTAATCTGAGCCTAACCAATATGGATAGTAAGATGCGCCGATGATATCGAATTGGGCACCATTTTGTTGCATGAGGTCATAAAACCATCTAAAACGACCGTTGTCATTACCTTGATCGATGTGTACAATCGTTTGGATACTGGTATCGACATCTTTGACAGCTTGATGGCCTTTGTTGATTAATTGCGCTAGTTGTTGAGGGTTGTTGGTGTGTCCGTCAGGCCAAAGCATACCGCTCGGGATTTCATTGCCAATTTGCACCCATTTAGGAGTGACCCCCGCTTGTTTCAATAATTGAAGTGTCTGGTAAGTGTGGGTGTAAACAGAATCTTTGAGTGCTGCAAATGGAACCGTTGCCCATGTGGCAGGTTTGGCCTGGTGGCCAGGATCTGCCCAAGTATCGGAGTAATGAAAATCAAGCATTACCGCCAGGCCTTTTGCTTTGGCTCTGGCAGCCATCACAGCCGTTTCTTGAGGGCTACAATGCCCATTGATTTTATCTGAATTTGGATGAACGAAAACACGCAGGCGAATGGCATTGATACCGCGGGCCATGAGTAAGTCTAGGCAATCGGAAGGATTCCCATTTTCATCGTAAAAGACATACCCGGTTGCTTCCATTTGAGCCAACCAACTGACATCAGCTCCTTTAAAAAAGGTTTTTTGTGGTGGTGTAACAGGTTGTTTAGGTTTTACCTTATCCTTACAGGCAAAGAGCGTGAACGAAAAAAAGAGCAGGAGGAAAGAAGTGATTTTCATTTGCTTTGTTCAAAATTGATCCGCATTGTATTGGTCTTGCTTTGACCTTTCTGAAGATAAATATCGCTAAAATTTAGCTGATTCGGCGCATCAGGTTCAGCTTGTTGCTCCAAGCAAATCCCGGAAT
>CAYPVA010000270.1:0-2503 GCA_964414045.1 uncultured Lishizhenia sp.
GTTGCCTGTCTGAAAACAGCTAAACTGCTGTAAGTCTCAAATTTATTGAATTTGCAGGTGAATTGGGGTAGGTGAAGTGTAGAACATGTTCTATAAATTGACTACAACTTTGTTGCTCGAAATGAATCGATTGTTGGTGTCATGGTGCTCAATGAAATAAACGCCCGCTTTGCAATTACTTACAATAGAGAATTCTTTGGAATCTTGCTGAACCTCAGTAGAATAAACTATTTTTCCATCGCCGGAAGTCATGGAAATGTGATCTCCTTTTTTGAAATCCCCGGTGAGTTTAAACGCACCATTATTTGGATTTGGCCCAATTGAAAATTTGGTTTTTTCTGTTTCTTCAACACCTGCACATCCAACAGTTACAGTGACTGTGTCAGTTGAATACACACCGTTAATGGCGAGCGTAACAACATAGGTAGTTGTGACCGTCGGGCTCACATAAACCCCAGCCGTGCTGGTATCTACAACGGTACCATCCAGCAAATACCAATTGGCAGGGAGATTACTGATTTTTTCACCAATAAATACGGTATCTCCAGGGCAAATTGAATAATCTTGTCCTGCATTGACTTGTAAGCCGCCAGGGATACTGTCAAGAGGGGTGACGGAGAATTTGTCGATTACTGCATATGCACCACCGGCCGCAGGCAATGGTGCGTTAGTGCATATTACGTTTGTATTTAAAGTTGAATCAAATACACCAAATGTCATGAATTTCTCGGCTCCATGACTTTCATATATACCAGCATATTTAAAAAATGAATTTCCAGGTGTTATTATAATTTCATTATTAAAATATTTGAGCGAAACAATAGAAAAAATGGGATTTAGATTTGGGTTCTCTATGATAGTGTCACCAATAAGTAATCCTATATTATTTACATAAAAGTTTCCAATGTCAGTATTTACATTGATATAGAATTCAATCAGATAGTTTTCTTTGTTTACTAAAGTATCTATGAACTCACATTGAATATACTCTCGTTGATTTTCATCTGTTGTATTGAATTTAATAACCCACATTCCAACAAATGCAATACCATCAGGTGGGATAAAATTAGGGTCAAATCCGGGCTTAAAGTAATCAGGAGTTGACATATTTGGATTATTCCAACCAGGGAGTGAGACATTAACTTGAGATGCTAAATTGTCTATTTGCCCCCATGGTCCGTTGGGGCAAATAGTGCATTGCTCAAAACTAGGGTTAGGAACAAGGTTATATTGTCCAAAGCCAAGAGAGGGAAGGAGTGTGAGTATTAAAACCAGATGAAATCTGCGCATAATCGTTTAATTTACATTAATTTACTTAATACCTCACTTCAAAGAAGCCACTGATTTGTTTGGAGATTTTTTGCTTGGTTATAGAGCCAACAATGCATTCTTCAATGGCTTCTACCTCAATTTGATAAAAGTAGGTGCCTTCAGGTACCAATTCGCTGTTTGTAATGCCGTCCCAAATTTCTTTTTTCCCCGTGTTGATTATCCCTTCGTAGCTATACAGGATATTTCCCCAGCGGTTCAGTATGCTAATTTTGGCGGTGACAGGCCGGTTTACTTCAAGCGTAAAAAAGTCATTGACCTGATCGCTGTTTGGTGTGATGATATTAGGTACCGCGAGTAGCAGTAAACCTGGGCTTTGGATGTTGATGCTAAATGTGTCTGCGCAACTTGGGTCGTATTGCCATGCGATGAGTTGAATGTTGTAAGGCTGAGGCAGTGGCGTACTAATTTGGCTGAGATTGTTAGCTTGTAATACACCATTGACATACCAAGCGAAATGATCAGCGTTGCTCGATGTGTTGGAGATAGTAAATCCTTGGTTCGCATTTTGCTCGAACGGTGTAACATTGAATTGGGCGCTTGTAGGATTTACTTGTTCAATGTCAACTACTGTATCGAGGTAACAACCATCCCCATCTGTAATACGAACTTGTTGTATTCCAGCAGAAAGATTTGTAAAAGTTGCAGTGTTTTGATGAGGGCCCTGATTAATTTGATAGGTTAAAGGAAGCGTACAATTTGTGTTTGTTTGAATTTCCAACGAACCAGTATTAGTTGCGCAAATACTTGGACTAGTTTGAATTTCTAAAATTGTAGGATTGTTTCTTACTTGAACACTAATGGGTCTGACTACTGAACAAGAGTCACTTGTCCAAATTCTAACAGTAATTAATTGAGAAGAATCGGATACAAAAATTGGGTTTGCACAATTTGAACAACTTACGTTTTCTGATGGGCTCCATTCATAGGCAATTCCGCCGTTAGCATAAAGTTGCAAAGGTGAATTGGCACAAATCGTAGTATCATTTATTGTTATTACTTGACTAGTTTCACAGGTGGTACCATGTTCAATAAAGAATTCATTGTAAATATTGTATTTAGCGCCAGACATATATTGATCCCATGTTAAATTCCAACTGAGTTCTTGATTTATATTTAAGTATGTTTTGGCATTTAGTATTGCATCATAATTGTTTACAATTGTATCAGGGGT
>CAYPVA010000271.1:0-2497 GCA_964414045.1 uncultured Lishizhenia sp.
GATACGCTTCGCATGGCTGAAGCTAACAAAGCATTCTCACACTTCAGATTCTAAGCAATGTCAAGAGATTTAAAATTCACAAGAAACATTGGTATTGCAGCTCACATCGATGCTGGCAAGACCACTACAACAGAACGTATCCTTTACTATGGTGGTGTAAGCCACAAAATTGGTGAAGTTCACGACGGAGCTGCGACAATGGACTGGATGGAGCAAGAACAAGAGCGTGGTATTACCATTACCTCTGCTGCTACAACCCTAGATTGGAACTACCGCGGTCAAAAATACCACGTTAACATTATTGACACCCCAGGACACGTTGACTTTACGGTTGAAGTAAACCGTTCACTACGCGTTCTTGATGGTTTAGTATTCTTATTCTCTGCAGTTGATGGTGTTGAGCCACAATCTGAGACTAACTGGCGTTTGGCAAACAACTACAACGTACCGCGTATTGGTTTCGTTAACAAAATGGACCGCCAAGGAGCTGACTTCTTAATGGTTTGTCGCCAAGTAAAAGAAATGTTAGGTAGCCACGCGCTTCCACTTCAAATCAACATCGGTGAAGAAGATAACTTCAAAGGTGTGGTTGACTTGATCAACTGGAGAGGTATCGTTTGGAACGAGCACGACATGGGTATGACATTCCAAGAAGTTGAAATCCCTGCTGACATCATCGACGAAGCACGTCAATTGCGTTCTGAATTATTAGAAGCAGTTGCTGAATTCGACGAAAACCTCATGGAGAAATTCTTCGAAGACGAAAACTCTTTAACAGAACGTGAAATCCTCGACGCATTGCGTCAAGCTACCATCGCTGGTAAAGTAGTACCAATGATGTGTGGTTCTTCATTTAAAAACAAAGGTGTACAAGCAATGCTTGACATGGTTATGGAAATCCTTCCTTCGCCACTTGACGTTGACGGAATTACCGGTACCAACCCTAAAACTGATCAAGAAGTTACTCGTAAGCCATCTTACGACGAGCCTTTCTCAGCACTTGCATTTAAAATCGCAACTGACCCGTTTGTAGGTCGTTTGTGTTTCGTTCGTGCCTACTCTGGTAAACTTGAAGCAGGTTCTTACGTATTGAACACTCGTTCAGACAGTAAAGAGCGTATTTCTCGTATCTTCCAAATGCACGCTAACAAACAAAACCAAATTCCTGAACTAGGAGCTGGTGATATCGGTGCAGTAGTAGGTTTCAAAGACATCAAAACTGGTGATACACTTTGTGCTGAAAACGCTCCAATTATCCTCGAGTCTATGGACTTCCCTGATCCAGTAATTGGTTTGGCAATTGAGCCTAAAACACAAGCAGATACAGATCGTCTTTCTATTGGTTTGTCTAAACTTTCTGAAGAAGATCCAACTTTCCGTGTAAATACAGACGAAGAAACTGGTCAAACAATCATTTCAGGTATGGGTGAGCTTCACCTTGAAATCATCATCGATCGTTTGAAGCGTGAATTCAAAGTAGAAGTAAATCAAGGTGCACCTCAGGTAGCTTACCGTGAGGCAATTACCGGAAGCACTGAACACCGCGAAGTTTACAAAAAACAATCAGGTGGTCGTGGTAAATTTGCCGACATCTACGTTAAGATTTCAGCTCAAACCAACGAAGAGAAAACAGGTCTAGAATTCATTAATAGCATCAAAGGAGGTAACATTCCACGTGAATTTATTCCTTCAGTTGAAAAAGGCTTCAAAGATTCCATGAAAAATGGTGTATTAGCTGGCTTCCCAATTGATGCATTAGTAGTAGAATTAATTGATGGTTCTTACCACAACGTTGACTCCGACTCTTTATCATTTGAATTGTGTGCCAAGATGGCTTACCGTGCTGCTTTGAAAAACTGTAGCCCGATCCTTCTTGAACCAATCATGAAATTAGAAGTGGTTACCCCTGAAGAAAACATGGGTGATGTAGTTGGTGACCTCAACCGTCGTCGTGGTATGATGAAAGGAATGGATGACCGCAATGGTGCTAAAGTTTTGAAAGCTGACGTTCCATTATCTGAAATGTTTGGTTATGTAACTCAGTTACGTACCATTACTTCAGGTCGCGCAAGTTCTTCTATGGAGTTTTCACACTATGCTGAAGCACCAAGAAACATCTCAGATGATGTAGTAGCAAAATCAAAAGGTTAAGTCAAAGCATAAAAAGTTAAGCAGATGAGCCAAAAAATCAGAATAAAATTAAAATCATACGATCATAATTTGCTCGATAAATCAGCAGAGAAAATCGTAAAAACAGTTAAATCTACAGGAGCAGTAGTAAGCGGTCCTATTCCACTTCCTACACACAAAAGAATTTACACAGTCCTACGTTCACCACACGTGAACAAAAAGGCACGTGAGCAATTCGAATTGTGTGCTTACAAGCGCCTCATGGATATCTACAGCAGTTCTTCTAAAACTGTAGATGCCCTTATGAAGTTAGAGCTTCCTAGTGGAGTTGACGTAGAAATCAAAGTGTAATTTTTTAACAACTAGT
>CAYPVA010000272.1:0-2492 GCA_964414045.1 uncultured Lishizhenia sp.
AAAGAGTGGAGAAGCTTCTTTGCGTAGAATGGAAAGAACCGGTTTTGGTTACAAATTACTCTGAAGCATCTGTTCGGAAAGGAAACAACGGGAGGCCGGCGCTGTTGAAGACACTGGCCGGCGCATAGTTTTTGAAGCAGTAGCGGATGGCGCTGAGCGTGCCGAAGTCATTGATTGGCAATGAAATGACCAAGGTATTGGGCTCGGGGCCTAATGTGGCTTGTACGGCAATGAAGCGGCCTGGAAATGCTTGTTCTGCAATTTCAAAGCCCTCAAAATAAGGAGCGCTGGGGTTGGTCCTGAAGCCATCAGGCGCGTTGTCAAAATACATAATGCATTCTTGACCCCTGACTTCGAAACGCTGAAAACGCGGTGAATAGACTTGTTGCGTAGGTAGGTTGTGGTGATAGGTTTGAACCAAGGCAAGATTAGCCAAACGTTGGCCGATGGGTTGTTTGAGTGGTGGGTGAATGTTGCCTGCTAGCTCAGGTGGAACGAGGTCTGAGGTGCTGACAATGCCGCAATTGGGCACACTGAGTGCTACCTTGCTTTGTGCTTCGCGGAGTACTGCGGCCGCAGTGGGGTGCTCATAGGTATGTGGGGCAATTTCTACGAGGTAAAATGGTAGTTCGGTATCTGAGAAGGTGAAGCGCCACAAAAAGATGAGGTCTTGGAGTTTTTGAGCGTAGCCCGCCGGCTTAGAGCTATTGCCTTCGCCTTGGTACCACAAGACGCCTTTGATTTTATATTGGCGCAGCGGCCTGATCATGTTCTGAAAGAAAACCGTTTGGCGCAAAAATGACAAGGAGTCCGGGACACTTTTGTCGAGGTGTCTGTCCGGAAATTTTTCTACGGTAGCGGCATTGAGCCAGCCTTCAATGGTAGAGCCGCCATAGCTGCTATTGATCAGGCCGATCGGAACCTTGAGTGTTTTTTGCAACTCGAGGGCATAGGTATAGGCCACCACACTGAAGTTGGGTAAGCTTGCCGAACTTGCATTGAGCCAATTGCCTTTAGCGGTGTTTGAGGAGGTGTAGCTCGCTTCCTTTTCGACATTAAAAGTGCGGATGCCTTTGGTGTTGTTTGCTTCAGCAATGAATTGGTCGGCGTTTGCAATGGGTTGGTTTTTGTAGCCACGGAAAGTCATGGCCATATTGGATTGCCCTGAACAAAGCCAAACTTCGCCAATCAGGATGTTTTTGAGTTCTTTGACGTCGTTGGCATCTGAAATTTTGAGCCAGTGCTCTTGGAAAGACCCCGCTGGGGTAAAGATTTCAATTTCCCAGGTGCCATCGGGTTTGGTCCAGGTCTGAAACCAAGTGCTGCTCCAAGAAACCTTCACTGTAATGCCTTTTTTCAAGGTACTGCTGCCCCAAAGCTTGACCGTGCTATTTTGTTGTAACACCATTTGGTCATCCAAAATAGGAGGGAGCACTATTTTAGAGAAGGCAGTATTTGCCATCAGCAAGAGGACAAGAAGACTAAGATTTCGCATCATTTGTAGGGTAAAATTACATAAAGTCAAGAATACAGCACGCAGCCCCGCGGATTGAAAAACTATTTTTAAATTTGAGCTACTAACGAATCAAACCCTACATTCAATTTTGCTACGTCGACTTTTTAAAATGGAAATCGCTGAAAACCGTGTCTTCGGCCTCGATATCCTGCGTTTTATTGCCATTTTCATGGTGCTTTTGGGGCACAGCCTCATCCTCACACCTCCTTCAGTCAAAAAAGTAGTCAATCCGTTTTTGTACGATGGGGTCGCAATTTTCTTTGTACTCAGTGGCTTTCTGATCGGCGGCATTTTGCTCAAGGTGCTCAATAAATCTGCGGCAACTTGGTCGGGTTTGCTCGATTTCTGGAAGCGCCGCTGGATGCGAACTTTACCAGTCTATCTTTTTGTGCTGCTTTACCTCTTGATCTATACTGGCTTGGTCTTACCTGAGAAATTCCCCGCAGAGTGGTATCGCTTTTTCTTTTTCATTCAGAATATTTTTGGCCATCACCGCCCCGGTTTCTTTGCCGAGGCCTGGAGTCTCAGCATTGAAGAATGGTTTTATTTATCGGTGCCATTTTTCATCTTTAGCGCCCTTATTTTCTTCAAAACTTCAACCAAACAGACCATTTTAGCAGTTTGTTTGCTGATGACTGGCTTGATTACCTGGTATCGCTATCATTTATATTACCAATACGGATTGCCAACAAACCCAAGCCCCTTGCAAATCAAGGCGTTTCAAAACTTCCTGAACACCGAAATTGAATACCAAGTTATTCCGCGCCTCGACTCCATTATGTATGGTGTATTGGCGGCCTACATTGCTTTTTATTACCCGAAAGCTTGGGTTTCAAAATGGAATTTACCTTTGCTTTTGTTAGGAATTTTCATTTTGTATTACACGAAATTCCACATGGGTAAATCTATCGGGCCTTTCAATAATATTTGGTGTCCGAGTCTGAAGTCCATTGCCGTATTTTTGATGTTGCCATTT
>CAYPVA010000273.1:0-2475 GCA_964414045.1 uncultured Lishizhenia sp.
CGTCAACCATTTGAGCTTGCGACGTTAGGCCATCAAAATACTGCGCTTCAAATTGAGTGTGCTCCATCTATACCAAATCAATATTGAAGAAATCTACGGCATCCTCTCCAAAAGCATCGTTATATTCCGCTTCTGTTTGAGTAACTGCATTCAGATTGATATTGCCCATCATTCGGATATGGCTAAACATAAAGCGAAGTGTTCTCATCTCCACCCAAGCCGCACCGATACCAAGGGTAAAAACCAATATTAGGAAATTCGTCACGAGTAATTTGAAGAAGTCTACTCCTGTAGCCGTTGATAGAAATATAACCTTTTGGTCTCCTTTATGGAGTTTCATATTGTCAATATAGTAGTTGAAGATGTCTTTTTGCCACCAAAAAGAATATATTCCGAGGGTGATTAACGTGAGTATATTCCCTTTCAAATTCAATAAAAAATATTCTGAGCCGCTGGCCTCATTTGAGAATTCAACATCTCCGTAACGGATATGACGATGCGTATAGGAACGTAAATTCATTGCCAACCAAGAGCTGTAAATACCTAATGTTAGTACTGTAAAAAGTAGGTCTCTAAAAAACTGAACTGTCAATTCTTTGCGGTCTCCGCGATATCCGAAACGAATGCCTCTGTAGGAGGTTCTGCTCATGCGATAACGAAAAGAGCCATGAATGATAAATGGAACAAATGTTAAAAGAACTGCATACAACAGAAATACTGCTAAAATTGGCGATTCAGAATAACGTGTAAACAAGACAAAAAATACCATCACTAGCAAGTAGATGCCTACCAATTTGATGAAGCCTTTAAAAATTTCTGCCCCCGTTCCGGAGAAGCTAAAACTTTCTTTATTGAGGGTTGTGTGGCTGTAGATATACTGCAATTGTTTGGCACGGGCCCATGGGTAATAAAATCCGAGGGTCAAGATGGTTAGAATCCAGTTGGCCAATAAAATTCCAAAAAATTCTGTGCCATCGCCCTTAAATTCAAGTTGATAACTTTCATTGGTTTGAGCTTGTAAATCGTTTGTTTCCATAGTAGTTAGGTTTAGTTAAAGCAGAAACAAGATAGTAAGATTTTTGAAATTCCTAAACAAGGACATTAATATTTAGCCTTGAAACCGGTAGAAATTGAACCAGACTCCTCTTTGCTTTCATAATTGATATTGAGGTGATAATATTGATCTTTTTCCATTCCCGATATTGGTACGACAAATGTATTGAGCCCTTTTTTAATCTTTAAATCCATACTTGCCATTTGCTGATCTTCGTCTTTTTCAAAAACTATGATGTTCATTTTTTGCTCGCCAAGACTAAAAAACTTGAGTTGAAGTGTGTGCCGATCTAAAATCTGAATACTTTGCAAAGAATTTTGAGTGGTATCATATATTGGCAGCATTTTTTGACCGTACACTTGGCCTTTTGATTGAATGTAAGTGATATGACCTTCTACATTTCCAAATTCAGTAATGGTAATCGGGAAAAACGGAAGCAAATAGCTGCGCATCGAAAGATCTGAAGCAGACCTAAAGACTTCCTGAAAATGATATCCATCAAGACTTCCTGAAAAAACGCCTGTTAAATCTAAGCATGGTTTTCCATTGAAATCTGCCAATTTAAGCTCGGTGCGAAAATCTTGAAAACGCACAAATCGGTTGTCGAGATAGTAGCCAGTATCGTTCAATATTACTTTATATTCTTCCGTCTGTTCGTCTTGACTGTTTAAATAATTGAAACCGTCAATCTGCAAGGTAAGTTCTCTATTTCCCTGAATGACCGTATCAGCCTTACACTTGATCGTTTTATATTGTTTGTCGCGGTAACAAGCCTCCCCTGTTTTTTGATCATACCACTTTCTTCGATAAAGAATTTGAAGTTCGTCGCCCTCTTGAACGTCAAAGCGATTGTTGACAGTCAGTTGCTGCTGCATTGCAGAAGAGAGTTCATTGTATGCCTTCCCTAGCATTTGCTTGGTGTAAATGTGGTCTTTTCCATAAACAGCAAGGGTCTGGATATCCGCAATGATGACAACATACGTCTCGGCATCATTTTTTAGATAATACTTTCGAGGGGTTTGTAGACTAATTTCTTTTTGATCTACGGTTTTTTCATTACCAATCGGCACAAAATCTATCATTTGCTCATTGCCAAACAAAATGCCTTTTTGCCTTTTATCGGTTTTATAATCCACTAAATGAATCGTTTCCATGCGCTGATTAAGCAATTGATACCGACCATTTTCAAAGGTCTCATAAAATATTTGGGAACTATCAATTTGAGCACTATGCTGAAAATAATCCATTTTGAATTTCACAAAGCGATTGTCATCGATCACTGTGTCCGCCAAATCAGTTCGAAATTGCAGGCCTAAAATCACATTGTTTTGCTCGTAAAAACTTGCATGAACATAAATCTTAGAATTCGCTAATTCTTGCCTAGAATTTTGCCCAAAGGAGATAGTACTCAGGAGTAAGAA
>CAYPVA010000274.1:0-2471 GCA_964414045.1 uncultured Lishizhenia sp.
TTGAGTCGACTTATTATGGAGAAAGCAAGCCTGCACATAGCAATAAAACGCTAGCTGGCAAGAAGCTAAACCGCCGTGTAGAGATTAAAGTAGTTAAATAAATAATAAGCAGTTTTGTGTAAAAGGTCTAGGGATTCTCTAGACCTTTTTTGTTTAATGAATATAACACAGGCTAACCTTTGCGCTAGAGCCACTTTTTTCAATTAGTCCTGAAAATTTATTTTCAGGACTACTGAAAACGCGCTTTCATTCTCTTGTTTAGGTCTATTTGTTTCTTTTGTGTGTCAAATACACATAAATGATACCTTAATTAGGGGCGTTGTTCGGTTTATTTGACTCTTCCGTTTATTTAATGGAGGGATATGTAGAAGAAAATAGAGTTTATATTTTAACTAAATACGATGAAAATCAATTTTTCAAACTTTAAGGTAGTCTTATCGGTAGTTTTTATCTTTTTACTTTCATTTGGATCTTTTAGCCAAAGCATAAGTTTTAATGGATCGAATACTGTTTCATTAGCTAGTAATGCAGACTATTCTATTGCAGCAAATCAAGATTACACAATAGAGTGGTATCAGTATTTTTCATCGACATCTTATAATTACCCTAGAGTATTTTCTTTTGGTACACATGCATTTAGCATAGAAAACAATTCAGGATTTTCAGCTAATACAGCCTATTTATATTATTGGATTCCGGGGTATTCTGGTACGTATTTAACTACATCTACAACTGGATTATTGGATTCTTGGGCTCATTATGCAATTGTGCGTAGTAATGGTGTGATTAAACTATATATTAATGGAAGAATGAAATCATCAGTTACTTATGCTGGTGCCATTTCTTCTGGTTCAGGTGCTTTTTACTTGGGATCTAATTTAGGTAATGATAAGTTTAATGGGAAAATTACCAATTTTAAATTTACAAAATCGGCACTTTACAGTGGCAATTTTGTTCCTTCTTCATCGGCTTTAACAGCAGGTTCTAGTCTACTATTTTTAAACGGGGGAACGAATTCCACAACAATGCTGACAAATGGCGGTTCTATTGTTGGGACTTTAACAAATACAGGATCCGCTGCATATTCGTCTAGCACGCCTTTCCCATTTGTTGTTACTGTGCCAGTTATTTCAACATCACTCACGACTCTACCCACCTTATCTTTGTGTAGTGGTAGTCAATCAGATGCAGGTACTTTTACATTAACGGGAACAAGTCTAGAAGGAGATATATCTATTCTAGCGCCAGCAGGATATAAAGTTTCTTTAAATCAAGCAAGTGGATATAGCTCTACTTTGACTTTAACGAATAATAATGGTGCGGTAGCTTCTACAAGTATTTATGTTAAGGCTGATGCTTCTACAACTAGTCCAGCATCAGGGAATATAACTATTTCTTCTACTGAAGCAGCTACAGTTAACGTTGCCGTTTCAGGTTCTGTCGTTAGCAATAATGTTTTTGTAGGTTCATTGTCATTCGACGGGGCGAATGATAAAATTTCGGTACCAGATAATAATGCTTTAGACTTAACCACAAACTACACCATGGAAGCTTGGATTTATCCTCGTGCTTTTAGTTGGTTAGGTGGAATAATAAGTAAGTATAATACTAACAGTGCAAATGGATATTTCTTAAGGTTAGGCCAAAGTGGTAACTATAGAGGGATTTCATTTGACGGTATGGAAACAGCTGATAATATTTTATCAGCAAACACTTGGTACCATATTGCAGCTGTTAATAATAATGGAACAAGAACATTATATGTAAATGGAGTATCAGTTCCAATGTCAGGTTCTGCCTACGTTCAAGCGAATAACGACCCTTTAATGATCGGAAAGGATTTTGATTATGAAACGAGTACTCGTTTTTTCAATGGAGATATGGATGAAGTGAGAATTTGGAATGTGGCTAAAACACAGGCCCAAATTCTAGCAGCTAAAGATAGCCAATTAACGGGGAATGAAACCGGCCTAGTTTTATATTATAATTTTAATAACGGAACACCGGGTGGAGATAATTCGTCTATAAGTACAATAGCGAATGGTGCAACAACTGTATTACCAGGTACATTGACAAATTTTACAAAATCTGGCTCAAGCTCTAATTTTGTAGAAAGTACGAATAGGCCAATGATTTCTGGCGCTGCTGGAGTTTGTAAAGGTTCTTCAATTACTTTAACACATACAATTTCTGGCGGTACATGGACAATACCTACTACGACCGGCGTTTCTATATCAAACACAGGAGTACTTTCGACAACTTCCAGTGCAACAGCCTCTTCTGTGGTTGTTTCATATCAATACACTTACAATGGATGTTTGTTTACAGATACCAAAACAATAATAATAAGCGAAGTATTAGTAGGTACTGCTTTGGGCAATCAAGAGGTATGTTACAATAGTGGCACTCCTACAGCACTTACCCTATCGGGCTCTTCACGAGATATCCACTGGCAGCCATCCCCTGACAAC
>CAYPVA010000275.1:0-2451 GCA_964414045.1 uncultured Lishizhenia sp.
CAAAAACCACTTTTTGTCAGACACCGCGATGACGAAAAACATACCAATGGCTCGCCAGATAGCCCAACCAACGACTGGATTGAAATTTGGGAAATGACCATTAACTGGACCAACAATTCAGCAACCGTCGCTAAAATACAAGATGTAGCCATCGCCGAAATTGATTCTGACCTCTGTGGGCTCACCAGCTTTTCATGTATTGCACAACCCGGCACCACAGTGAAGCTAGACCCTTTAAGAGAGTGTGTCATGTACAAGGCCCCTATGCGGGTTTTCAACGATCATCAAGCCATGGTTCTGTGTTTGTCTACAGACGTTGATGGCAATAACCGCGCTGGTGTACGCTGGCTTGAACTACGCAGACCTACCGGCAGCACTGGAGCCTGGACACTACACCAAGAAGGTACCTACGCACCAGGAACCACTCTGAACCGTTGGATGCCGGCTATCAACATTGACAAACAAGGCAACATCATGATGGCCTATTCCACCTCGGGTACAACGGCACCAAATTATCCTTCCATACAAATGACAGGACGCAAAGCGTGCGATCCACTCGGTCAGATGACAGTACCTGAAACAGTCATTAAACAAGGCTTATCGTCCAGAACTGCAAATACACGTTGGGGTGACTACCACCACTTATGTATCGACGATTTTGATGGCCAGACTTTTTATTACACGGGTGTTGTCATGAATTCCAATAATGCCATCGTGACCAACGTTTCAGCTTTCAAAATGAATCCTGATACGCTTGACTTGGCGATAGTCAACGCCTTTACTGTACAAAACGGCGGTATTTGTGGTTCAAGCACACAAGTAGGTGTTGTTCTTGAAAATCAGGGCATCAATCCTGTTGTCAATGGGCAATTTACCTATCAAGTTGGTAGTTCTACAGCACAGAGCATCAATTTCACAAGTGCGCAATTATCTACAAGTGGTGCTTTGGATACCATCTACTTTAATTTACAAGGACTCACAGTCGGAAGCAACAATATTGTTTTCACTTTAAGTGGTGTCAATGGCATTGGGCTAGATGAAAATGCCTGCAATGATGGCCATTTGTCTAGTATCTTCGTGAATGGCAGTTCGAGTATTGTTTTGGGCAACGTCACAATCAATCAATTGGCATCTTGCCTCGGCAATGATGGCTCCGTGACCATCAATGCAACTGGCGGGCTTGGAAACCTGACTTATTCCTTAAATAATACCACTCAACAAAATAACAATCTCTTTACGGGGCTCAACGCAGGCATGTACAATTACCAGGTAAGCGATTCAACAGGTTGTGCAGTTTTAGGTAGTTTCCAGCTCCAGTCTGGTGTGGTTGTCAGTGCCAGCATTCAACAAACCGTTGGTATTTCCTGTGCAGGGAACCAAAATGCCACCCTTGTGGTGACTCCTTCTGGCGGAACAGCACCTTATAGTTTTTCTATCAACAACGGTGCTGATCAAGCAAGCAATACATTTATCAATCTTGGCGCAGGCACCTATACAATTAGCGTTATTGATGCCAATGGCTGTAACAACACTCAAACTTTTGTAGTAACTGAGCCAAGTGCTGTTAGTGTAGCCATGGTACCAACAATGGTCAGTTGTTTTGGCGCAAATAATGGAAGTCTACAAACACAAGTAAGTGGCGGAACACCTCCATATGCCTACTACTTGAATAATGTGCTACAGAATGGAAATGGCCCTTACAACAACTTAACACCTGGCACCTATGCATTGGATGTATTTGACGCCAACGGTTGTCAACAAGCCTTCTCAAGTACAATATCAGAACCAAATGCCCTGTTATTAACAGCAACCACTACAGTTTCTAACGGCGCTGATGGAACCATTGCATTGAACGGAAGCGGAGGTAATTCTCCTTACACTTTTTCAATCAATGGTACCAATTATTACAGTGGTTCGTTCTTTTCAAACCTAAGTGCTGGAACCTACAATTGTTCAGTTAAAGACAACAACGGCTGTATTACCACAATTGAAGTGATTGTCAATACGTCCTCTATAACGGAACTTTCCTTTTCACTCTCAGAATTATATCCAAACCCTAATAATGGAAGCTTTCAAATTACTGTTGGTGGTGTAAAAGGATCAAAAGCGACAGCTCAGATTTATAATCTTCAAGGACAACTTATTTCCACATTTGAACTTAAGGCTGTAGACGGACAGATCAAACAAAACCTTGAATTAAGCTCTAAAATTGCCGCTGGCACTTATTACTTAGGGATTTATGATGGGACACACGGTGCTGTACTTCAATTTGTGAAGCAATAGACTAAAGAGATTTAGCATTACTTGAATTCAAAGGTGGCGAGGTCTATTTCCTCGTCCACTTTTCCTAAACGTCGTGTAATCACCCTGCGCACTTCGTATGGCGTACCGTAATACTGAAAAATCTGAACGGTTAGAATTGCTTTCCCACTCAATATAGGTCTATGATTG
>CAYPVA010000276.1:0-2438 GCA_964414045.1 uncultured Lishizhenia sp.
CTAAACCGCAAACTAATTGTAAAGCGCCCTCCGGCAAAATTTGAGACTCAATGATATCTCGGACCATTACCTCGGTCAAGAAGCAAGTATATTCAGACGGCTTCACCACGGCAGGAACGCCGGCCATGAGGTTGACAGCAATCTTTTCGAGCATTCCCCAAATTGGGAAATTAAAGGCGTTGATATGTACGGCCACGCCTTCTTTGGGAACCATGATGTGGTGTCCAATAAAAGTGCCGTTTTTAGAAAGCGGCGCGGCACTTCCGTCTACGTAATAAGGCAAGTCTGGGAACTGACGACGCAAACTTGCATTGGCAAATAGGTTGCCTATTCCGCCTTCGATATCAATCCAAGAATCTATTTTTGTAGCACCCGTTAGTGCTGAAATCTGATAATATTTCTCTTTTCTTTCCAAAAGAAAAAGTGCCAAAGCCTTGAGCATGCGCCCTCTTTCTTGAAAAGTCATTTTTCTGAGCGTGTAGCCGTTTTTTCTGCCGTATTCAAGAACGGCTCCAAAATCGATACCTGCACTAGAGGCTTCACCAATCAATTGACCAGTAATCGCATGATATAAAGGAGTTTCAACACCTTGGCCATCTACCCATTGGCCAAGTACATAGTTTTGATAACGCTGCATGTCAAATTATTTAATCAACCAACGCACAAGATCTGCACCGTTGGCATAAATCATTAAAGAAAGGAGAAGGAAAATCCCGATGTATTGTGCCACTTCTAGCACTTTTTGCGGAGCTTCCTTGCCGGTAATCATCTCATATAACAAAAACACAACATGTCCACCATCTAAAGCTGGAATAGGTAAGATGTTCATGAAGGCTAAAATAATAGAGAGTAGTGCTGTAGTAAGCCAGAATGTATGCCAATCCCATAATGGCGGAAACATATTACCAATGGACGCAAAACCACCTATTTGGGTAGCTCCCTTTTTAGTGAACACAAACTTAAATTGGCTGACGTAATCAGAAAGTGTATGATATCCGTAGTTCATGCCAATGCTAATGCTCTGGGCAAAGCCGTATTTCTTTTCAGACAGTGCTGATTTGTCTACAAATTCTGAATTAGCAAGGATACCAATGGTACCATTATCCTTGACCTTGATAGCTAAAGTAGTCGTGTCCTTCAAGTGGCCTTTTCGCGCTACCTTGATATCAACCTTCTTGTTTTTATTGGCAAATATTATCGCTTGAAACTCATCATAATATTGAATTTTTTGGCCGTTGACCTCAAAAATTTGATCCTTTGCCTTGATGCCTCCCGCTTTTGCCGGCGAGTCTTTCGTAACCTCAGCTACAACCAATTTATTCGATCTTAATCCAAACGCCGGAAGCGCTCCTGCTTCAAAGAGTTGTTGATCTATTGAAGCCGGAAGCTGAATACTTTTAATTTTACCATCAGGGTGTTGTACCTGAATGCTACGCGCATCTCTGAGTAAAATTTCCTTATTGATGTCATCCAAATTCAGCGGTTGCTTTCCTTCAATTTTTAAAATTTTATCACCAGAGTAAATACCGTATTTCGCTAAATAAGGATGAACACTCAAACCATTCTCTAGTTTGTTCTGGTCTAGCGTGACTTGGCCCCATGTAAATACAACACCGATATAGATAATGAAGCCTAAAATTAAATTCACGGTAACGCCGCCAATCATGATAATGAGACGTTGCCAAGCTTTTTTACTGCGAAATTCCCAGGGTTGTGGAGCTTGTTTGAGTTGTTCGGTATCCATAGACTCGTCGATCATGCCGGCAATTTTAACATAGCCGCCTAAGGGAAGCCAGCCAATTCCCCACTCGGTACTATCCGGATCCTCTGACCAAGATGCTGGCGAAGATTTACTTAACCATGATTTTTTGGCGGTACCATTGACCTTCTTCCATCTAAAAAAAGAGAAGTAGGGGTTGAAAAACAAATAAAATTTCTCAACGCGGGTTTTGAAAAGTTTAGCCGGAATAAAGTGGCCAAATTCATGCAGTGTAACTAGAATTGCCAAAGAAGTAATGAGCTGGGCAGCTTTGATGAGTATTTCCATTTTTTAATTTCTTGAATACAAAGTTAATTTTAAGTGCGAGGTGTTGGCTACAATTAATGTGCCTCCAACCAGTTCGGCGCTAATTTCATTTCAACTTCCATCGGAACCGTTAATTGTACAGCGCTTTCCATCGCCTCTTTGACCAATTTTTGCATTTGCTCCTTTTCGTCATGGTGCACATCAAAAACGAGTTCGTCATGGACTTGTAAAATCATTTTGGATTTTAGATTTGCCTTGGACATCGCTTCATGCACCGCAACCATCGCCATTTTTATGATGTCCGCAGCCGAACCTTGAATGGGCGCATTAATGGCATTTCTTTCTGCGAATCCTCTGACGACTGCATTGGCTGAATGAATGTCTGGTAAATAACGCCTGCGTTTCATGATGG
>CAYPVA010000277.1:0-2437 GCA_964414045.1 uncultured Lishizhenia sp.
CTATGAAAGCATTTTTAGAAGATATCCCAGCTAAAAAAGGAACAGCCAGTTTTTACAGGACCCGAATAAACGTTCCTGGATTTGAATTCAAGTGGCA
This sequence comes from uncultured Lishizhenia sp., assembly GCA_964414045.1. GTDB lineage: Bacteria > Bacteroidota > Bacteroidia > Flavobacteriales_D > Crocinitomicaceae > UBA952. Next base: position 98 of record CAYPVA010000277.1, read on the forward strand.
CTATCATCCAGAATACGAATTGACCTATATTTTACATGGAAGTGGCTACCGCGTTGTCGGCAATTCACATGAACCTTTTACGAGCGGTGATTTGGTTTTATTAGGAAGTAATCTTCCTCATACTTGGTGGGGTAAAAACGAAGATGGGAGTATGTCCGAAGCGATCGTGATTCAATTTTCAAGTGAATTTATAGAGCCGTTCTTAAAGCTAAATGAAGGCCAAGACCTCAAGAAACTACTCGAGAAATCAGCCTACGGGATTCGATTTGAGCCGGATACGTTACTTGTTAAAAAACTGGGCAATATTGGTGAAACGACAGCACTAAACAGTATTCTTACCTTATTGTCCATACTGCAAGATCTTACAGAAATGAGCACCACAATCTTATGTCCAAATTATTATCATCATGTGGTCTCTAAGAAGTTTGAAACGCGCATCAATAAGGTTTGCACGTATATCCAAAATCATTTTTCCAAACCACTTTCACTCAAGGAAGTTGCCGACCTAGTTTTCATGACGCAGAGCAATTTTTGTAAGTTCTTCAAAAAAGCCACCAGCACTACTTTTTCAGATTACCTCAACGACTTGCGCATCAACGAGGCCTGCCATTTATTGATTTATTCGGAGGATAATATCAGTAAAATCGCACAAGATTGTGGCTTTGAATCTTTGAGCTATTTCAATAGAGTTTTCTTAAAGAAAAAGCATGTAAAGCCCTCCTTATTTCGAAAAAACGCGAATGCTTCAATTTAAGCCTTTGGCTCCTCTATTTTGCCATCGGCATGCTTGGCGAAGCGCCCGAGTTTCGGGTCATGGACTTGATCGTAGCGTTCCCAAGGCCAACCACCAAACTGGGTTTGCTGGTAATCTTGAAAGGCTTGGTAAATTTCTTCGCGGGTATTCATTACAAAAGGACCGTGCTGAACAACAGGCTCCGAAATCGGGCGCCCTTGTAAGACCAATACTTTTGAGCTTTGGTTTCCATTGATCAATTGAATGCCCTGACTTGCGTCTACATCTGCGGCGTGGTAAGGAGCCAAAATTTGTTGGGCGATTTGTAATCCTTCGCCTTCGTAATAATAAATACTGCGATTGATGCCCTGGCCTGCAGCGGGTAATTGAAAGCTAGCACCAGGCTCCAAATGAATATTGTAAATGGCTACATGGTTATGGGCATCTGCTGCCCAAGAATTGGGCGGTGTATTGGTTGACTTATATTGCCCTAAACTGCCGACCAATACTTCAATATGTGCACTTGCACCATTGGCAGTTTCAGAGAATTTTGGAACGGTCTCTGACCAGAGCATTTTAAAATGGGGTTCTACCATTTTACTGCGCTTGGGTAAATTGAGCCAAATTTGAAACAATTCAAGCGGATTTTCAGCATCTTGATTGAGTAAAGGAAACATTTCAGCATGTTGTACGCCTTTACCGGCTGTCATCCATTGTACATCCCCATTACCATATCGGCCTGCTGCACCTAAGCTGTCTGCGTGGTCAACCAAACCTTTTCTGACTACCGTGATGGTCTCGAAACCACGGTGTGGATGCCCAGGAAAACCTGGGACAGTTGAGCCATGATACATGCGAAAACCATCTTTTACAATGAAGTCTTGCCCCATATGACGGCCTTCAAAATGTTTGGGATCTGGACCTAATTGCGCATTGCCTTTTGGAAAATAATCTTCGTGGTGCACGCAAAATAAAAATGGATCTTGTGTTTCCCATTGGAAGCCCAGAGGCCTGATTTTTTGTATGAGCGTTGCGTTCATGGAACTTTGTTGATTTTTAGATAAAAAACTAAAGGGTTGTATCAATATGGCACCCAAACCAAGTCCCATACGAGACAAAAAGGAACGGCGTTCTAATGGATTCGACATAGCAAAAGTTTCTTGCTAAAATAATGCATTTACCCTTTTCAAGGACTTGATTTACATCAAGAATTTAATCTTGTTCTAGCTTGAAAGCTGAAGTCTGGTGAAATTTGAGATCTGGATAATCTTGCTCGGCCATTTGAAGTAAGAAAGGTGTTTCTGCTAAGAATACTAAATTCTCATCTTTGTCAAGTGCAAGATAGGACCCTTTGGCGCGCTTGAAAGAGGCCAATTGCTCGTCGTTGTTGGTGGTTATCCAACACGCTTTATAATAGTTTCTCGGGACAAATCGGCAATTAGCACCGTATTCATGAATGAGGCGGTAATTGATCACCTCAAATTGAAGCTGCCCCACAGTACCGACAATTTTACGGTTACCTGGTTGTTGAATAAAGAGCTGCGCGACACCCTCATCGATGAGCTGCCTGATTCCTTTATCGAGTTGTTTTGACTTGAGCGGATCAA
>CAYPVA010000278.1:0-273 GCA_964414045.1 uncultured Lishizhenia sp.
TTCAATGCTGCTCTCGGGGTGGGTGAATGCCTCGCATATTATAGGTGGAGATATCTACTACGACTATCTTGGTTCGAACCAATACCGCTTTTTTATTACCCTTTACCGCGATTGTGCATCCACTGGCGCGCAGTACGACAATCCACTGTATCTTTCCATCTTTACACAAGGGAACATTCATTACCAAACGGTCCAAGTTCCTTTTCCTGGTTCGGTTATTTTACCGATCAAGTTCAATAATCCTTGCGCCACACAACCTTCGGGAATTTGTGT
>CAYPVA010000278.1:283-2432 GCA_964414045.1 uncultured Lishizhenia sp.
GCAGATTGTAAGCGAGAAAAAACCTCGGCGAGCATATCCGCAGATGCATCATGCTCGTATCGGGCGTGATGTGGCGAGACACTATGAGTATTCAAGGTATGTGCTGCGTCTAACTGAATCAAATCAGGTAGAGGTGCAGTACAATACTGGCGCAAGTAATAACAGCAGCCCACGGTTCACGAATTATCCTCCGGTTTTATTGTGCAACAATGACCAATTAGTTTTTGACCACTCTGCTACCGATCCAGATGGCGATCAGTTGGTGTATTCGTTAGTCACACCTAATGCAGGGGCTAATTCAGGAAACCCGCAACCCCTTCAAATGCCACCCCCGCCTTATTTTCCTGTCACCTGGCAAGCCAATTTTTCTGCGGCAACACCTCTCGGCCCTGGTTCTTCGACAATCATACATCCGAATACTGGGATATTAACTGTGAATCCGAATTTAATTGGACTTTTTGTCGTTGGTGTAAGGGTTCAAGAATATAGAAACGGGCAGTTGATCGGTGAAACTGTGCGCGATTTTCTCTTCAGGGTTTTTGATTGTAATATACAACTAGCTGCGATTTTACCCCAACAACCTCAGTTGCCAAATTTCAGTGGTTATTGCAATGGCCTCACGGTTCAATTTGACAATCAGTCCTTTGGTGGAACAAGTTATGCCTGGAATTTTGGGGTACCTGGCACAACTGCAGATGTCAGCAATCTTTTTGAACCGACTTATACTTATCCGGCTTCTGGTACCTATACTGCTCAACTTATCGTGAATCCAGGTCAAAATTGTACCGACACTGCATTTATTGACCTGATCATTAACGAACCGTTAAGTTTGACATGGCAAAGCCAAGATTCACTTTGTTTAACTGACAACTCTTTTGATTTTATTGCACAAGTTTCTGACCCGAGTGCAACCCTTGCCTGGACTTTTCCACTTTCGGCCTCAGTTCAGCAGGCGGTGGGCGCTACTGTCTCTGATGTTGTTTTTGATACTTCTGGATTTCAACCAATTGTGCTGGATGCGAGCACAACTTATTGTCAGGAAAGCTTTTTAGACTCTGTTTTTATCTTTGGCGAACCAACAGCTAATATTGTTGTGCCCCCTCAGGTTGAATGTTTGGGCTACACTATACAATTTGGCAATGCGTCTCAGAATGCGCTAATTTATAATTGGGACTTTGGTGCAGGTCAGACGAGCAACCAAATGACGCCAGTAACTACATTTCCCGGTCCCGGAGTTTATCCTGTGACCCTCATTGCAGGTTCAGCATCTATTTGCTTGGATACCACCACAGTCGATGTAACTATTGGCGAGCCAATTGTCTTAGGCATGCAACATACTGATTCCCTATGTATTGATGATTTTTTCTCCTTTGATGCGCAAGTTTCTGGCCCTGTAGGCACAACATATTGGTGGGATTTCGGCCCAAATGCGAATCCAGCTACAAGCAACCAACTATTGGGCAATAACATTTTGTTTAACCAAAATGGCAATCAACAAGTACTGCTTATTGGTCAGAATCCGCTGTGTGCAGACACGCTTGCTCAATTGGTTCGGGTTTTTGGTCATCCGAGCATCAACTTTATGTTTTTGAATACGCTGCAGTGCGCGCCTTCTCAGGCACAATTCATTAACCTGAGCCAAAGTGAAGTGCCCACCACCTATCTTTGGGATTTAGGAGACGGCACGCAAGTACAGGCTAACAATGTTCAACACACTTATAATCAGCCCGGTAACTACACAGTAACGCTCACTTTGATAGAACAATATGGCTGTAAAGACACCTTGTTTATGGCACAGCAAGATGTGGTAACCGTGCACCCATCTCCTGTAGCTGGTTTTTCGATCAATCCGGAGAAAATAGATGTTTGCCAGAATCAGGCTGTCTTTACTGATTTATCTATTGATGCGGTAAGCTATCAGTATTTTGTTGATGACTATAGTTTTCAGTATACCACGCCAAATTTTGTACATGCTTATCAAAATAGTGGTACAGATTATCCCATTCAAGTTGTTTCAAATATTTATGGCTGCACCGATACAGCTTATGCAAGTATTGAAGTAGAGCCTTTTAGTATATATGCGCCGAATACTTTTATCCCGGATGGTAACGGCAGAAACGAAATCTTTATGGTAGTTACTGCATTTGAG